>NZ_JAPDKO010000027.1:0-17889 GCF_030398685.1 Apilactobacillus sp. EABW-1NA | reverse complement strand
AATATGTCTTTGTATTTTTTGAGAAATATTCAATTCCAAATTGTTCAGCTTTCCTAATCCATTCATAAAGGGTCGCAGACCCTTTTATACCATATTTATTAGTAATTTTTGTAAATCCTAAACCATTATAATAATCTTTAATGGCAGATAATTTTAATTCTTTAGAAAACATAAAAGAACCCCTTTAGTTAGATTTCTCCAACTCAAGGGGTTCAGTTCAGTTGAGAAATTAATCTCAACGTTTTTTATTTTTGCGTATATATAATTAGAAGTTAACTGATGGTGCGTTTTGAGCGTTTGAATCAGCTGTAAAGTAGTTAACCTTCTTGTGACCAGTCATACCAGCAACGATTGAACCTGGGAACTTAACAATCTTGTCGTTGTAAGCTCTCGCTGCTTGGTTGTATCTGTTTCTTTCAACACTGATACGGTTTTCACTACCTTCAAGTTGAACCATCAATGTTTGCATGTTTGAGTTAGATGCAAGGTTTGGATATGCTTCCTTGATTGATCCCACCAATATGTTCAATGAACGTTCTTGAGTGTTTAAGGCGTTCACCTTATCTGAAGTTGAACTAGCGTTATTGTATTGGTTCTTAGCGTTGTAGTATTGAGTACGTGCTTTTGTGATGTCACTGTACACTGATTTTTCTTGTTTTTGTTGACCCTTAACAGCGTTAACCAAGTTAGGGATTAAATCAGCACGACGTTGTAGTACAGTTTGGACTTGTCCTAATTGTTCCTCAACGCCTTGTTCGCTGGTAGCCATGCTGTTAGCAGACTTGATGAATCCACCAATTAAAGCGAATAGTAAAACGACAACAACTGCTAGTGATATGAACCAGCCTTTTTTGTAAAATGGTTTATTTTCAATCATAATTTATCTCCTTAATTTAAATTGAGGAACCTCCGCCCCCAAAGTTTCCGCCGCCTCCAGACGAGCTAAATCCACCTGATGAACCACCACCAAATGAACCTCCTCTACCGGAGCTACCTAAGCCACCGAGCAACGCTCCTAATAAGAAAGCATCTCCGGAATCATAGTGACCACCTCCACCACCATTTCGGTGGTTATCGTCGTCATCACCATTACTTTTTACAATCCAAATAGCTGTACCAACGATAACGATAATAACGATTATCAATAAAATACCAGCCAATGAATTATTATTATTTTTTTCAGCCTCTGCCTTGGCATCGCTCAGGGACTTATTGGCGTAGCGTTTATCTAAAATCGATGCGACTTGGTTAAAGGTATTTTGCAATCCTTGGTTAATTTCGTCGTTATTACTTGATTTCAATAACGACTTATTATCCTGTAGGATTTGGTTGGTGGTAGCATCTGGTAGGATGTCTTCGACCCCGTATCCGGTGGAGATACGGACGTTGTTCTTACCACCGTTTTGGGCAAATAGAATTAATACCCCATTGTCCAAGCCCTTCTTACCAAACTTCCATCTAGCATTGTCTAGCAAGCTATCGGAGTAACCGTCGATATCTTGATTCCCGGTACTTTTCACGGTCATCATGACGATCTGAGGTTGGGGTTTAGTTTTTTGATATTCTTTTTCTTTATTAATCACCAATTGTTTTGTCTTATCAGTCAATATATTGGCATAATCATCAACAACATACTCTTTGGTAGGTGTTGGATTGGTGCTTTCCGCGTGGGTTGTAATTGGCACAAACCACATTAAAGCAACCAATGGCAAGACAATCGAAGCCAGCCATTTCAGTCTTTTCAATCTATCTCCTCGCTTCCCCTCTTGATTAGCTTCAATATTACATAAATCCATATTAATAGTAAAGTTTTTTATTTTTGCAAAAATGATTATAATAGATATATAAATTCAAGTCAGGAGTTTTCAAATGGACGCTATTGAATTGGGAAAAGATAAATCCCAACAATTAAATAAATTCATCGAATTAGCTACTCAATGTATCGATGACAATAAAAGAGACGACGCCATTTCTTTACTAAGCTCTGCTATTTCACAATACCCAGCAGGGGTTATGACTACTGAAGAAATCGAAGGAAAAGTTCCAAGTCGTTCTGAAATTTTAACTAAACTAGGAATTATTTTTACAGAATCCGGCTCATCATTAGACCCTACCGGAGTACATCTATTTCAACAAGCAATCTTATATGATTGTAAATACGTTGCCGCCAATTACTATCTAGGTAAAATCCTAATGAATAACGGCAACATTGCGGAAGCCAATGAACTAATGGAACACGCTTTGCACAATAGTGTCGAAGGCGACCGTTTCTACGGTCCAGCTGAAAAGGCAATCGAAGAAATGACCGATATGACCGACAGTAAGGATCCAATCTTCGCTATCGACTACCTAATCGGTCAATCAATGTCCCATGCCCTCATCGATAGTCCCATTGGAACTTTTAAGAAGATGAGCTTCGATAAGATTGAAAACAAGTACGATGCCAATGTACAAATGTTTCCAACTGATGCCACTAGTGAAAAGTTAAATAGCATTCGTGAATTCAACTCTAACCATGGTTTTGAACAAACCAGTTTCGAAGAATTCCTACCCGCTCACCTACCATTGTTTGAAGAACACAATCAACTATCATTGATTCTAGGTGAAGGCTATACCCTAATTGATATGGGAGCAGAAATTTATGACGTTTGTGGTCTAAACATCGAACCTCAATTGACGTTTACCTTCTACAAACTAATTAATAATGAAACAAACTGCTACTCATACCTGTTATTAGCCGGTAAGAGTCCATTGGAATTAAAGGACAAACAACTAAGTACAAACGGCAATTTTGAATACGACACCCGTATTTTTGACGTCTACAAGAACAAAATCTTCTTTGATTCAGACAATATGATTAAGTTCTCCCTTGCACTAGCTAAGGACTACTTTAACGATGATATTACATTGGATAATATCGAAAACAAGTCCATCAGCGGTGTTAATGATGAAACATTTAACCAATTACTAGAAATCCATGATGACTTCAATATCAACGATTCACGTGTCCGAATCATAATCGATACAGATATCAAAGTATAATAAAAAAGCTACCAATTATTGGTAGCTTTTTTATGTGATTATTAAGCGTCAGCTTCCACTTTTTCAGCGTAAGCTTGTTCTTCCTTCATTAAACGTTTCTTTTCGCGTTCGTTAAACCATGGTGAAACAGTGAACGCTAAGATATCGTTGGCAACGTAAATTGCTGAGTTAACAAACATAGCAAGAGTTGCTGATCCTTCTCTGAAAGTGATGAACCATAGAACGACTTGGGCTAGACCTGAAGCTAACCACCAGAAGTATTGGTTGTTGTAACGTAGGAAACAGATGATTCCGGCAGTTAAACAAACGGCAAAACTAAAGGCATCATAGAATGGACGTGGTTCGTTAGTAAGTGCTTTGATTGCGAAACCAGAAATTAGGTAAACGGCTATAGTGAAGATAATTGAAATTGCCCAACTCTTTGCAGTGAACTTTCTGATTTTTGAAACCATGTTAACGTTCCAATCAGTACTCAATAGCACTGGAATGTCTAGTGTAATAACGTATGCTAATTGTTCACCGATACTTAAGTAGTTCTTTGCTGAGAAACCAACAATGATGAAACAAATTGCTGATAGAATTCCCAACACCCCGTTAACTGACTTAGCAGCGTTAATTGCAAGAACACATAGTACCCCTAAAGTAGTACCGATGAAAGTTAAAATTGAAAGCCATGTAATTGGTGCATTTACCAATGTCATAACTTGAGCACCTAAACTAAAGAAGAATAAGTAGTAATTTTGTTGTGGCCAACCCTTTAGTTGGTGGGCCAAAAATTTAAAATAAGCTGACACAATGAAAAACCCCTATCTCTATATTTGGAACCTAAAATATGTATGCATACAATATATAGTGTTCGTTCTTTAAAACAACACTATATATACTACCATGCTCAATATTTTTTGCAAGGGTCATAGAAGTCGAGATAAGGGTCTAATTACCGAAATTACGGTAATAATTAAATATTAAATTTTTTTATTTTTATTTTCGAAACTATTTGTGGTTATTTAGCATCAATTACAACTGAACCAGCTAGAATACTGATCAACATAAACACAATAATTCCGACCGCGGAATCGTCAAACAGTTTTACTGACAAAATCACTGAAATCAACAACACCAAAAAGAAAACAATTGATTCTAACAACTGGTTACTTGATTGCTTTTGAACGTGAAAAAGAAAATAAATCACCCTGTTGGTCCTGTTAAACATGACTATCAGGAAGTATACCAATAGCAATAACAATCCAGTGAGCAACCAGTTGAATTTCAGCAATTCTGATACCAAAACTACAATGGATAGTGGCACCCATAAAACAAGTAGTTCTGCGATAAAAAATCTTAAGTCAATATGCATGATATATTGCCACTCCTACATAATATGTATATTCTATTGTATCATTCGGGTAATGTTTTCGGTAGTAAGAGCTAAAGAAAATGGCTATAATTATCGTATATTCTAATAAAAGGACTTGATATGATGGAATTTCGCATTGAACACGATTCATTAGGTGAGGTTAAAGTCCCTAAAGACGCTTTATTTGGCCCCCAAACGCAACGTAGTCTACTTAATTTTAACATTGGTCGTACCATGCCAATGGAAGTTATCTATGCACTTTTGAAGATTAAAAAAGCCGTCGCTTTTGTTAATCACAACAATAAAACACTAGATGATGAAAAGTATATCGCCATCAATGAAGCAATCGATAAATTAATTGATGGCGATTATAAGGATGCCTTCCCACTTCACGTTTATCAAACTGGTAGTGGAACTCAGACCAACATGAACGTCAATGAAGTAGTAGCAAATATGGCCAACCAACTACATCCAAACGCCCATGTTCATCCAAATGATCACGTCAATCAATCACAAAGCTCAAATGACACTTTCCCTACTGCCATGATGATGGCAGCATATCAAGCCACCAATAGTGTCATTAAAACAGTTAAAAACTTAATCGCATCATTTGATAAGAAACAAACTGAGTTTGCATCAATCATCAAGATTGGCCGTACCCACCTACAAGATGCTACCCCTATTACAGTAGGCCAAGAAATCAGTGGTTGGAAATCAACACTAGAACACGACGTTGTGACGCTAAACGCCATCAAACAATCATTACTAGAATTACCAATCGGTGGAACCGCCGTCGGTACTGGTCTAAACACCAAGCGCGGATTTGACCAAGACGTTGTTGAGACCATCAATCATAACGAAAAAACCAACTACAAGGTAGCAGAAAACAAGTTCCACGGACTAGCCGACCATTCCGAAATCACTTCGGTTCACGGTATTTTTAAGACGTTAGCATCCGATTTAATCAAGATTGGAAACGACATCCGTTTTCTTTCTTCCGGACCACGTGCTGGATACAACGAACTATCAATTCCAAGTAACGAACCGGGATCATCAATCATGCCCGGTAAGGTCAACCCCACTCAAATCGAAGCATTGACGATGGTCTCAGCGAAGGTCTTTGGAAACGACGCTACCATTACTTTTGCTAACAGCCAAGGTAACTTCGAAATGAACGTCTACAAGCCAATCATCATCGACAGCTTCTTAGAAAGTACCGAATTATTGAATGAATCAATCAAATCATTCACCGAAAAATTAGTCGATGGTTTAACCGTCAACGTCGATCGCATCAACGAACTATTAAATAACTCTCTAATGCTAGTGACCGCTCTAAGCCCTCACATCGGTTACAAAAAGAGTGCCAAAATTGCTCAATGGGCTGAAAAAAATAACACCACTCTAAAGGAATCAGCTAAACACTTTAATATTAACAAAGCAGATTTTGACAAATGGGTCAACGTTTCAAACATGACTCATCCAAACAAATAATTTCACGTAAACAAAAAGCAATGCCCGAATCAGGCATTGCTTTTTTAGTGATAATAGTAATAAGCAACAATCGATATCGTCACGGCATTTAATACTATGTGCATCAGAATTGCGGCCCTAACGTTTCTAGTCTGGTTATATAGCCAGGCCATCCAAAAACCATATTGGGCAAAGAATATAAACGAGAATAAATTATGATATCTCATATGGAATAAACCATAGAATAATGCTGAGATAATCTCGCCTAACCATCGCCACTTGTCGGAGAACGCCACGTCAAGGATGTAGGCTCTAAATACCAGTTCCTCTAGAATTGGCGACAAGAAGACGAACCCAAGAACCAATAAAACCATCGACCATGTATTGTCATACAGATCTTTTGAAAAGTGAATTGCTTCAATTTGGAATCGGTTTTGGAAGAAAATGTCGAACATGAATATATACGCTTGGGCAATTAAAAATGCCATCACAGTTGCGAAAGCTGTTAGTTGATAGTCCTTTAGACTTAGCATCTTAAATATATTCCCATTACCGTATCGTCTGTACGCGTAAACCGCAAAGTTTAGCATAATGATGTAGGCACCAAAGAATTCAATAGTTAAAGCCACATTATTAACGTTGACCTGATTAGATTGAATATATTGAACTGGAATAAACTGAATTGAACTAGCAACCATGCAGATTAGGCAAAAGCCAATAAAACCACGTTTTAAGAGGTGGTCCGATCTCCAAGTGTCATTGCTACGCACCGTTCATCCTTCTTTCTAGATGTTATCAATGAAAAACATTTTTAAACTCTTAATTTTTATACTCTTATATAATACTCAAGAGGTATTTTACCATTGAACAGTGCTATAAATTCTTAAGTTTTGGTAAAATTTTGTTATTAGACGCCTTGTAATTAACGATTATTAAAGCAATAACTAGATATATCAAGACGTATACAACCAGTCCAATCCATTGGCTATTTTGAACGGGTGTATAATTATTTTTTGGTAACCCACCAATGATTCCGAAAAGAAAATCGGAAATAAAATGAAGTGCCATTGGGACAATAATGGTTCCACTCTTAATATATAAAGCGCCTAGAATCATTCCAAATGCTACCGCATTAATTACTTAATATGTGGTACCACTAAACGATTGCATTGAAAGATTAACATAGTGTAATCCCCCAAACAACAAGGATGAAATGGTTAAACAAAGCATCACTCTCCATCGACTATCTGATTTATTTGTCATTAGTTTTAAGAGAAATCCTAAGATAATGCCCCTAAACATCAACTCTTCAGATAAACCAGCAAGTAATCCAATATCCAAAGCTGACCAGAAATTTTGACTGGGTATACAAAAAGCTACGACAATCAAACAGACTATTAAGAAAGATAACCACCATCGTTTTCTCTCGCCGGGTTTAAAGAATACTTTTTGTTGGATAATCCAGTAGTTCAACAAGCAGATTACAATAATTGATACAATTTTGTACACATTAATATAAAGTAAAAAATGATCAGTAGGATTAAAAAACAATCTATAAATACGTTGCAACACATAATCATCAATAACCACTTCAAAAATAATAAACATTGGAATTAAGATCCATTTCCATTTTTCTTCAATTTTTTGATTTAACATTTAAACACTTCCATTTATTTTATAGAATAATAGAACTTTCAAATTGTATCATAATAATTTGCTTCTAAATTAAAAAAACCGCTAAAAGCGGCTTTTTTAAATCATTCTTAATATTCTTAACTCTTTATTTACGTTTAATCGTTCAATCTCATAAAACGCCCTAAAATTTATTAATCTTTGATAAAAGCTTGTTATCCGATGGGTTGTGATTAATGATTGAGACCGCTACGATTGAATATATCAAGACATACATAGATAGGCCCCACCATTGATTGGTTTGAACATTTGTATAATTGGTTGCTGACATCCCCTTAATCAATGTCACCAAGAAGTCATAGATAAAATGAAGTGCCATTGGAACGACGATAGTCCCACTCTTAATGTATACGGCACCCAATAACATCCCTAATGCGGCCGCATTAACTACTTGAAGTGAGGTAAAGCCAAATGATTGGCTAGTAAGGTTAATGTAGTGGAAACCTCCAAAAATTAACGCAGAGATAACCAAACTAGTGATAACTCGCCATTGATCAGTAGATTTTCTGGTCATTAGTTTTAATACAAACGCTAAAATGATTCCTCTAAACATTAATTCTTCGGGCAATGCAGCAATTGTGCCGACGTCTAAAGCAATCCAGAAGTTCTTGCGTGTAAAACATGTAAGAACGATGGTAAAGCAGATTACTAGAAATACTAACCAACCTACCGTGGTCTCGCTGGGTTTGAAGAATATCTTTTGTTTGATAATCCAGTAGTTCAATAAACAAATCACCAAAATTGAGACAATCTTGTAGATGTTTAAATAAGTATAGAAGTGTTGAACTGGGTTAAAGGCAAATAGATGAAACACAAATTTATAAACTTGAGGCATCACATAATCATCGATTAACAATTCAGCAATCAAGATGATTGGAATTAAAATCCATTTCCAATTATCTTTAATATTTTGGTTTAACATTTAATCACATCCGTTAAATTAATTATAGGTTCATTCTATCATACTAAGTTCAAACAAAATAAAAGCAGCCATTATCGGCTGCTTTTTTTAAATTCTTCTTAATTATTTTTTTGACTCATTTTTTGTTTACGTTTGGTGATTTCGTCATTAATTTCTTTTGTTGAACGATGAAACATGGCCATGCTACTGGTACAAATAATGACGTAGATGACTATGAATTCAACGGTAAAAGTGGTAAAGATATTTGGATCCCAAAAATCAAAATATGGTGTAATTACGAGATTCAATGTGACAACAATCATGTATGATAAAACACCATGAATAACAAATGCCCACACAATTCCAATTTTTTCGCTCTTAAATATCACACTCAATAATCCGATTAATCCACTAGCGAATAAAAAGATTAGTCTATCTGATACGTTATAAGAACTGTTATTAATATACAATCCAGTAACGACATATAAAAATGATCCAAACAGCATTCCCATAAAGAAACGCTTAAATAGATTCCAAAATAAGTTCATAATTTTCACATCCTTAGACTCTTCTTCAAACCTGGTAAATACTTACGACTAACATTTAATTTTAAATCATTAGTTAAAAATGCTGTCATATTTCCTGAAAACGCTGTTTCCATATAGTCCAAGTGATCAATATTGATAATTGCTGATTTACTGATTTGAATAAAATGATGTTTTTTTAATTTTTCATACATATCTTTTAAAGTCCCCGTAGTGGCAAACTGTTCTTCAGTGGTGTAGATATTTAATTCATTTTGATAAACCTCAATTCCGACAATGTCATCAATAGCAATCATCTGAACCCGGTCGTTAGTATTAACTGGAAGCCAATTATCATTTTCATTCGATACATCCTTTAGCTTTGATAATAGGTCAATCACTTCAGGTGTTAGTTCTTTGGCACTGACTAACACGTTGATTTCATCGTCATTCAATTGGTCATCCTTATTAAAATCAATCTTCATCTAACCACCTCCTTTTCCTATATCTTATCATAACTATTTAGCGTTTTTTCTAAATCTAGTTAGCACGACAAATGCAAGTAGGAAAACACCGATAAATGATACGCATACCAATGTATCTCCGATAGATTTCTCCAAACCATTAATCACAAGTCCCATTGTGGATTTGAAATCATTTAGCACGCGACTATCCACATGTTGAAAACTCTGCCTTAATTGCGAGTCCATTAAAATATTTCTTACCAGTGACGCATCGTAAGGGGCTGGAGTATACTTTAGAATCTTGCTAGCACCACTTGGAAGTAGTCCCAATGGCATGTAAACCCCCGCAAAGAAACCCGCTGAACTAGAAATAATCGCATTCAATGATGGAATCACCGATGCCTTTTTGACAAACATCAAGACAATCATGTTGAAGAGTGTCCAAACCAAACTACCAATCAACATTGCTCCCAATAATCGACCCGAAATAGCAAAGTTAAAAGGAAGTTGATCCATCAACATGAATAAAACGGATAGGATGATATAAACAATCACCTGCATCATTAATCCAATCAAAGTGGCACTAATGACGTAGCTCATATCAATTACCGATTTATTCGCATTGGTCATCATTAAATCATCCATGCGTTTACTTTCGATATCATAAATTCTTTGGTGCAAAGCATCCCCAGTAGTTGTGATGGCAGTGATTGCAATGGTTCCACCAATCAACCAATAGTCCAGTAGTTTGACACCACCATCAATATTGGTCCAGCCCTTTTGAATGTTATTTTTCAAGAAAACCACGTACAAAATAACTGAAATTAGTGCACCCATTAGTGAAAAGATAATGCGCTTTCTATCACTAAAATACAATTTCAAATTACGGTTGATTAAACTAGCTAAAATCATTACTTAATCTCCTTTCCGGTCAAAGCAATGAAGATATCATCCATTGATCCGTGAACATATTCAAAGTCGAAAATTTCATTTTTATATTCTTCAATAATGCTGATTACTTCTGGATATGAATTAATTTTCAATAACACCTTGTTACCAGCTACTTGAATAGCACCTAACTTAGATAATTTATCCACAGTGGATAAGTCATTTACGTAAAGTGTTAACGTATTTTGTGCATAACTAGCCTTTAGATTATCAACGGTGTCAGAGGCGACAATCTTACCCTTGTCCAATACGTATACCCAATCTGATTGATCAGCTTCTTCTAGATAATGGGTGGTCAAGATGATGGTCAATCCCATCTCGTGACGTAATTGATTTAATACTTCCCAAATCTTGTTTCTGGTTTGAATATCTAAACCAGTTGATGGTTCATCCAAAAATAATAGTTTTGGTTTACTTAGCAAGGCCCGTGCAATGTCGACACGTCTTCTTTGTCCACCGGATAATGAGCCATACTTTTGTTTTTGAATACCTTTGATTTCTAACTTATCTAGCAAATCCTTTTGAAAATCTTCATCAAAGTTTTTATAAAGTCTGCCGGCAATCTTTAAGTTGTCTTCGACAGACAATGATTTATCGAGTACGCTGTTTTGAAATACTACCCCCAATGAATCGTTATAATTTTTATCATTTGGAGTAAGGCCGTTTAACTTAATTTCTCCTCCATCTGGTTTTAATAGACCAATTAGCATATTAATAGTTGTCGACTTCCCAGCACCGTTGTGCCCTAGAAAAGCGATAAGTTGACCATCGTTAATTTGCAAATAGATGTGATCAACTGCGATTTTATTCTTGAATCGTTTTGTTAAACCTTTTACTTCTAACATTTCTTTGACCTCCTATTCGATAGGATAATAATAAGTCAATGCCGCAAATAAATAACGCAATATTGGATAAGTGGTATTTTTTACTCGCTAAGTGGTAATAAAGCCAAAATAAAAACCACAAGTCATATCGACTTGTGGTCATTGATTATTTATTCTTGTTAAACACGTACTTCTTAACAATTGCGGCAATTAATAAAACAACTCCAATAATCGCAAACAAGTATGAAAGTAGTTCTTTCTTGGTTCTGTGAACGATGATTTGGACGTGATGACGGCCAGCTGAAAGATGAGAAATCGTTAGTAGTGAATGCTTGTTAGCAGTTGCCTTAACGACCTTACCATCAACACGCACTTCGTAAGCAATGCCCTTGTAGTGTAAGAATGGCAAGGCCATTTTCTCAACTGCCAATGGTGCTTTAAAGGAGTACTTACCGTCACCTAATAACTTCACTTTTAGCTGTTGGTGACCGTTATATGTGGCAATGTGATTATTGGTATTATCAAAAGAACTAACGGCCGCTCTTGGGAAGTAATCAACAAATCCATAATTGCTGAAAATCATATCTTTGAAATCATGGTTATTATCCAAACGATAATTTCTACCGTCAGCTACGAATTTGTGATTCAACTCAACATAACCTTTTGTTTCATTAACTACTGTTTGTTGTGCATTCAATTGAAGTAACAAAATTGCCAACGTTGAGACAACAATTGCAGTCCATGCATATGATGACTTTTTAAACATCTTCACCACAATTTCGGCGAAGATGTAGCAGAAAATTAGTTGTGGAATGATGTTTAGACGCCAAGTGAACTGAAGCGAGTCGTTAATGCCTGTCTTGGCCACTAAATCCCATGGGAACAGCTTGCTGCATAGAACCAAGAAGCCAATACCAACAAACAATAACTGCTTGGAATATTTATCCAGACGAGTAAAGAAGATAATCCCAAATACCAGTCCTAATAGATTGATCACACTGAAGTATGGATTCACACTATTATGAATAATTGAGAAATACCAAGTATTAAGGCTAGCTCCAGAAAGTTTCCAATACGATGGCGGCAAAGTAATCGAGTTATTTCCGACAATAACAACGAACGGAATCCAGTATAGTGCCGTTAACAAGACGGTTACTCCCACCGCTTTACTTAGTGCAATTATCTTATCTTTTTTGAGTATCTTTACAATGTTAATCAACGCCATCACAATTAAGAACAAGATTGTAATCGCGGTATTCACCACGTGACACATGATAATGGCACTCATTCCAAGAGTTAATTCAATCCAGTCGCTTTTCTCTAGTAAGTTTAGAAAACCAAATAAAACTAGTGGTAAATAAATAATGGATGATGAACGGCCAATGTCATAACTAAGCACCGCGTGGAATAAGATTGTCGTAGCCAATGTGTATCCAGAGGCGAAGACGAAGCTAATCTTACGGCTGCGGTTATAACTGTAACTGGCGAAGTATGCCACAATCAATGCAAAGAAGTTTCTTAGCATCAAGACGGTATAAACCAATGGTATAAATGATTTGATTACTAATGACAGTAAAGCAATTGGTATCATCCCTAACTGTGGATACAAAGCCATCACAGCAGAACCAGTTTGGTTATACCCGTTTAATGCTACAAGCGGAAATGGACTCTTGTTCACTAATGATTCACGCAAGTCCCAGATACGTTCCCAATGAAAAATCAAGTCAGATCCAACCATAATAGACTTGCTGTGCCACATGATTGCGACACTCACAAAAGACATGACCATAAACATCAAGATAAAAATCACATGATTACGACAAAAAGCATGCAGTTTACTTTTAAGATTCATTATCGTTCAATTCCTCTAATCGTTTTTTAATATCGATAATTATACCATTATTGCAATCATCTAAGAGATTAAAAGAATATAAAAGGTCATCCAATATAAGATGACCTTTTATTAATTATTTAACGTAAGTTTCAGAAAAGTCCCAGATTGGACCATTTCCGTAGAAACGCACATTGTGAATATCACTCTTAATTAGTTCAGCTTGTGCTGGTTGGAATAAAGGAATTAGACCTTGGTCGTTTAATAATACCTTTTGGGCGTCGACTAAATCATTCCAGCGTTTTGCTGGGTTCAAGGCGTCGTCGTCATTTGACTTATCAATCAACTTGTCGTATTCAGCATTGCTCCACTTAGCTGTGTTCATTGCATTAGTTGAGTATCTAATGTTTAGAGGTGAGATTGGATCACTGATTGATGGACTCCAACCTGTCACTGCAACTTGGTATTGACCGCTTAGGAAACGAGCAGTCGCAACTGTGTTTGGAAGTAATGTTAGGTTAACCTTTAGACCAGGTAACTTGGAGAATTGGTTTTGAATGAATTCAACAATTGGCTTAGCATCTTCACCGTTGTTACTGTTGATTGAGATGGTTAAGTTCTTCTTACCGATTTCACTTAGGCCCTTCTTCCATAGTTTCTTAGCTTGTTCAACGTTACCGTTGACTGCATCGGAAACGCTAGCGTAGTCGTTAAAGTCCTTACCATTACGTGACGCCAAAGTATCCGGAACAATTCCACGTGCTTGAGTTGAACCGTTACCTAAAACATCATTTAGTAGTTCTTTTCTATTGATGATTAACGATAGCGCCTTTCTGATGTTAACGTTTCTAAACGCTGGTTCGTTCTTGTTACTTAGCGATAGGTATCTGACACTGTAAATCTTTCTCAAATGGAAGTCCTTTGAGTTCTTGTAGCTGCTGTATTGTTGCTTACCAACTAAAGTAGTTTGATCTAACTTACCGCTTTGGTATTCGTTTAGAGCAGTTTGTGGGTCCTTAATTACTGTGTACTTGATGCTGTCTAGTTTTGTCTTGTCAGCATTGTAGTATTCCTTGTTCTTAGTTAAAGTCCATGAATCATTAGTACCGGTCCAGTTAGTAATCTTAAATGCACCATTGTATAGCATTTTACTACTGGTAGTACCATAGCTCTTACCGTATTTCTTAACAACACTTTCTGATTGTGGGTAGAAGATTGGCAATACTAATAGGTTTAAGAAGTATGGTTGTGGCTTAGTTAACTTAATTTGTAGTGTGTACTTGCCAGTTGCCTTTACGCCCAACTTGTCTGGTGATAGTTGTGACTTAGAGATGGCTGTGTAATTTTCGATGTTAGCCATGTAGTAAGCTTCTTGTGAGGCGGTCTTTGGATCAGCACTACGTTTGATTCCGTATTCGAAATCCTTAGCAGTTAATTCTTGGCCGTTACTCCACTTAGTGTGTTTCAACTCGAATGTGTATGTCTTACCATCCTTTGAAACGTGGTAGCTCTTGGCGGTTGCTAGACGCACCTTGTTACTACCATCTGGAGATACTAAACCAGAAAAAGCATTATAAACAGCTTGTTGAGTGTTAGTATCAACAGCCTTTGATGGATCAAGTGAGGAAATTGATGCGTTGGTTGACCAATTTAAATGTTTCTTGTTGCTTGATTGACTCTTACCACAAGCAGTTAATACCAAACCTAATAACGCTGTAGTTAAAACAATTGATAAAATCCGTGACTTCTTCATATCCATACTCCTTTGTTCAATAAGTACTTCTTTACATAGATGGCCATCTAAAAAAAGAAAAAGGGCGTCATGATTATACGCTAAAAAGCCGAACCATGACACCCTGTTATAATCTAATTAAAAAACGTTTTCTTGATTAGAAAATAAGAATAGAGTTCATGCTTCGATATTGACAACAACACATTTGTTCTTTGTTAAACATTTTCATCATGAACCCCTCCTTATAATTTATAAGCATAATACATCCGAATGAATTTTTTGGCAACCCTAATGTCTCTGCTTTTTTTATCAAAAAAGCCGAACTTCATTCACTAAAGTATAACAAAATCCCATGACAGCAGTCTTTTGGACCAAATAAAAAACCACCAAAAGATTTGGTGGTTTTTATGATTTATTTAATGTAAGCGTGGGAGAAATCCCAAACCGGACCGTTTCCTAGGTACTTAACACCATGAATGTTTGTCTTCATTAGTTCAGGTTGTGCCTTTTGAATCAACGGAATAATTCCTTGATCGTTTAGGATTACCTTTTGCGCATTAACTAGGTCAAAGAAACGCTTGTTTTGGTTGTTGGCATCTTCGTTGTTGGAACGGTCAATGTACATGTCATACATTGAGTTACCCCACTTAGAAGTGTTAATTGGACTAGTTGATACCTTAGTTTGTAGTGGTGAGATTGGGTCACTAATTGATGGGTCCCAACCTGAAACTGATAGTTCGTAATCAGATTTTAGTGAACGACCAGAAGCAACGTTGTTAGGTAAGATTTGTGCAGTTACCTTTAGTCCTGGAAGCTTGTCTAATTCAGTTTGTAAGAATTCAGTCACGGCACGGCTAGTTTGGTCGTTGTTGTTCATGATTGAAATTGATACTGACTTCTTGCCAATTTCCTTTAATCCCTTGGCCCATAATTGCTTAGCCTTAGTTATGTCACCAGTAGTGGCATCCTTAACAGTAGCGTAGTCGTTGAAGTCCTTACCGTTCATGTAGGCTAAAGTATCTGGAACCAATCCTCTAGCTGCGAATGAACCGTCTCCTAGGACGTTTTGAGTTAATTCTTCGCGATTAATCGCTAATGATAATGCCTTTCTTAGGTTCTTGTTCTTTAGTGCCGGAACCTTCTTTTGATTGATTGAAAGGTATTGAACCATAAATTGCTTGTGGTTCACAAAGTCCTTGTTGTTTTTGTAAGTGTTAACTTGTTGTTTACCAGCTAATAGTGTTTGATCCAACTTACCTGATTGATATTCATCCAATGCGGTTTGTGGGTCCTTAATCACTGTGTAGTTGATGGCCTTTAATTTCACACTTTGATTGTCGTAGTATTCGTTATTCTTGGATAATGTCCAAGCATCATTACTACCCTTCCAGTTGGTAACGGCAAATGGTCCATCGTATACCATCTTGTCGGATGTTGTTCCGTAGGCAGTGCCGTACTTTTCAACGAATGATTTTTGTTGTGGGTAAAAGACAGGTAATGCTAAAACATTTAGGAAATCTGCTTGGGGTTTGGTCAATGTAATTTGCAACTTATTGTCGCCCATTGCCTTAACACCCAATTTATCAGCTGACATTGAACCGGTCTTAACCTTATCGTAGTTCATAATGTTGGCCATGTAATATGCCATTTGTGAAGCGGTCTTAGGGTCAGCACTACGTTTGATTCCGTATTCAAAATCACCGGCAGTAACCTTCTTACCATTGCTCCACTTAGTGTTTCTTAAGGTGAAAGTGTAAGTCTTTCCACCATTAGTAATCTTGTAGTTCTTAGCAATTGCTAGGTCAATTTTGTTTCCCTTATCGGGAGTTACCAAACCACGCATTGCGTTATATAGCACTTGATCACTAGTAACATCGACGGCCTTAGAAGGATCTAGGGTGGTCAATGTTGTATTACTCATCCAATTCAATGAATCTGTTCTAGATGTTTTATCTGATGATTTACCACAAGCGGCAAGCACCATTGTTGTGGCAAGCGCCACTACACCTAGTTTCGCAATTGACTTGAACTTCATAAAACTTCATCCCCCTGTTTGAAAATTATTTCATCATAATTTTTCACAATATGTAATCAAAAATAGCACATCTAAAAAACCAATGCAATTGAAAATATCGTACGCTAATTATTATCAGTGGCAATTATTAAATAAAATGATAGAATAGCTATATTATCACTATAATTAAAAAGGGACTGATTCATATGCGTATTGGAGTTACATCAGACATCATCTTTAGCCAAGATGAACCCTTCCGTCAAAGAGAAGGTCATTTTGCCCAAAGGACTTTGATGAACTGTTTACTAGACAACAACATCACTCCAGTTATTTTTCCAGTTGGAAAGCCAAGCATGGCTGCTGAATTATTAGAAACTGTCGATGGAGTTATCTTCACCGGTGGTCCAGATGTATTACCTAAGTATTATGGCGAAGAACCAATTGCCCAAATTGGTCGTACATTTGAAACCAGAGATGAATTCGAATTAGCGTTAGTTAAACAAGCAATTAGAATGCACAAACCAATCCTAGCAATTTGCCGTGGATTACAAATCGTAAACGTTGCAATGGGCGGAACTTTATACCAAGACATTGGTGCTCAATTCACCCCACAAAACGGATTACCACAATTGCAACACGAACAAAAAGCAATCGGATACTCACCAGTACACCACATTAGTATTGATGACGATTCACTATTAGCCAAGACATTTGGCACTCGTGCATTTGTTAATTCATTCCATCATGAAGCTGCTAAGGACGTTGCTGAAGGACTTCATGTAGTGGCTCGTGCCGATGATGGTATGATTGAAGGCTTAGAAAATGACGACAAGTCAATTCAATGTGTACAATGGCACCCAGAAAACATGTGGGATCAATACGATGAAGAAAACCAACTATTCATTGACTTCTTCAACCGAGTTCACCACTTCTAGACAAAATAAAAAAGTCGACCTAAGCAGGTCTGACCTGAACCCCTAAAATTGGAAGATGGTTATGCTATTTTCTGGGAGGAATTGATCCGGTATTCAACCGGTGACATTCCTCCCAGTTTTTGTTTTATACGATAATTGTTGTAATAAGATATATA
>NZ_JAPDKO010000026.1:0-21083 GCF_030398685.1 Apilactobacillus sp. EABW-1NA | reverse complement strand
ATTTTTATCTGCAATTAAATCGTATACTGGTTTATAATAGTTGCTTTTCATACAAAATCTCCTAATTTATATTAGTATCATGATGAACAATGATTTTATCAGAGTTTAATAAAATTGTTGGCTTTCCTAAATCATTATCTTTTATTTGGTTATCGAAACGATTAAAATCGTTTTTACTTATTTTAGATGTACCATTTGTTGAACCATAGATTGTTAATGAGTCAAAACTAGTTATCTTACCAGATTGCTTTCCATCTGAAGTTAAATATGCTAAATGGTTTTTACTATCTTTTAATATAATTTGATATCCAAGTGACGATGCAGACAAACCATAAACTTTACCAGTAAATTTAACATTTTTTGCCATAAAATCATTTTCATTATATGAACTTAAGCTATTAGGATATTCAGAATTAAAGTCTTTATATTTAGAATAATTAAAGCTATCAGCTTCTTTTTTAATAGTCTTTGTCGATGTATTCTTAGAATTATTGGATGAACTATTGCTGTTATCATTAACAGAAACACCTATAATTCCAGTTAATATAAATGAAACGACCATAGTAACTAAAATTAATGTTTTATCACGTTTATAATTTTTAACCTTACCTTTTTTGTTTTTACTTCGTACAACAAAAAAAGCAATAATAGATCCAATAAATACATATGAAAGTATAGTACCTATAAACTCCATGTAAAAACCTCCTAATAAATTTATAATAATTATATCATTTTAAATAATAAAAAAGCAGGGCGTTTCCAATGCTCTGCTTTTTTACTAAATTTACTAAATATCTAAATTTACTAAAAATAAAGACCACTGAAATTAATCAGTAGTCTTTCTATATCTTTATTTTTCTGATTCTGAAACTAATTCTTCAGCTTTATCTGATAGTTTATTTAGATCCATGTCATTTAACATGTAACGTCCTGCTAATTCCTTAGCCAATTCTGACTTGGCTCTAAATACCCAAGTATGTGAATCTTGCATGTCTTTATCAACAACTTGAATGTAACAATCAGCAGCATGTTCTGTTTCTGTTACGGTTGATTTACGACCGCGTGATGCTCCAATAACAGCACCAACGCCACCGAATAGCATTCCACCAACTAATGCAGAACCAGCACGTCCTTTAGTTTGGACTGATTGGCTTATGTTTGGGTCAAATGAAACATTAAGGATGTAGTAACGAGCATCAGGCTTGGCAGATGTAGGAAAGTATACTTGCTTATCCTTGTTTAAGGCCATGTAGTGGACAATATGGTCTTTATTATCCGCACCGATTAGTTGATTAGTGCGTTTATCTAGAATGCTTACTTTGGTAAATAAGATATTTTCTCCATTATCGGCTTCTAGAAACTTCTTTTTATTGTGAACGTGAACCCAGATACTTATTGCAATGATTGCAATGACTAAAACAATAAATAACATTATACTATCTCCTTTTATATGTATTCATTATGATTATATCATTTATAACAATAAAACAGCAGGACATTTTAAAATGCCCTGCTGTTTTACTAAAGACTATTTACAACCTGTACAGCTTTTCCAAGTATCCTTGCATCAATATCATCCGTTAGTACTATTGGATTAAATTGATTGTTATCTGGTATCAAAATAACTGTCTTACCTTGATGTTTAACTCTTTTCAGAGTTGCCTCTCCATCGATAAGCACAGCAGCGATTTCTCCGTCTTCTACAGTTGGTTGTTCATGAATTAGAACCAATGAACCATTGTTGATAGTTGGTTTCATTGATTCTCCATCACAACGTAGATAAAAATTGTTACCAACAGGTAATGAAGATGAAGGAGCTGGCATGTATTCTTCGATGTTTTGTAATGCTGTGATAGGATCACCACAAGCAATATCACCAATAACAGGAACTTGAGTAATATCTTTAAACACTCTGATGTTTGAGTCATCTCCGTTTGGCTCAATTAATGCTGATTTTTGAACATTAAAATAATCGGCCATCATTTCAATCTTATCTATTCTAGGATAGACATGACCATTAAACCATCCAGAAAAAGTTGTTGGTTTGATATTTAAATCATCAGCAACTTTCTTTTGGCTCAAACCTCTTTCGTTTAAAAGACGGTGTAAATTGTCACTCATGGCTTCTTTATTACCAAGATTTGACATATTGATAACCACCTTTCTATATTATAATACGACCAATTAGTATTATTTTCAATACAAATATATAAAAAGCTACTATTTTTTAGTTGACACTACGACTTAGTCGTATTAATATAATATACATACCAAACAAAAGGAGGTAATAAATATGAAATTAACGCTAAAAGCACTAAGGGTTAATTATGGATTAACTCAAAGAGAAATGTCCAATATTGTTGGATGCTCAATAGAGTCTTGGCGTAACTATGAAAATGGTATCACAGTACCAAATAATAAAGTTGTAGAAAAGATCATTACTACATTTAAAGTAAATTACAATGATATTATTTTTTCTAGAAGACTACGACTAAACGGTAGTTTAACTTAATTATATTTGAAAAGAGGATTTAAAGATGGAAATTACTGCTTTTAATTATGATGGTAAGCAACTAAGAACAATCGATATTAATAATGAACCATTTTTTGTGGGAAAAGATGTTGCTACCATTTTAGGATATAAAAATACAAAAGATGCATTATCAAAGCATGTTCTTGATGAAGATAAAAGGGGGTCGCAAATTGCTACCCCTGGTGGAATACAAAATATGGTTGTAATTAACGAATATGGTTTTAACGACTTAGTATTATCAAGTCATCTTGATAAGGCTAAAGAAATAAAAAAATGGTTAACACATGAAGTTATGCCATCTATTAGGAGAACAGGTTCGTATAACGTACCAGAAACCCCAGAAGACAAATTAGTGTTAACCATGGAAGTTACAAATAGAACTGTAAAAAGAGTAGAAAGCATTGAAAAGGATGTTAACGATTTAAAAAATAATGTTTTACTTGATACTGGTTCATATGCAGTGATTGGAAGACTTGTTTCTAAAAGAGTTTATGAATATCTAGATGATAGGAGATATCCTCGAAATAAAAATAATGTTTCAATGTTGTTCAGTGATATTAATCACGGCATCAAGAGAATTGCTGGGGTTAGTGCAAGATCACAAATTAAAAATAAAGATTTTGAAAAAGTAATGCAATATATCTACGCATGGGAACCTTCAACTGCTACAAAAATGGAATTGATTAATAAGAAAGTAGAAGTATAGAAAAAGCAGCTTCTACTCTATATAGAAAACTGCTTTTTATACTATTTCTTATTTCTTCTAATTTTCTTTCTCAATTCAGCAAGAAAATGTCCAGCTTTAGACCTTTTCTTTTTTGAAAGCCTTGAATTGCGCAAATCCTTCCCTGCTTGACTAGCTTTAGAATTAGAAGATTTTTTCTTAGGCATTTAAACACCTCTTTCAACAGGAGATAAACAAATTATACAACTATAAATAATAAAAAGGAGAACATTAAATGAAAAATTACCAGGCAAATAAAGATTTACTAGAAATTCTAGAATCTCAAAAAATTAAAATTAAAAACTTAAAAGAAGAAGTGAAAATTCTTCAGAGAAAACTTGATCACAAATTGCTAAAGAAAGGATGATTAAACAATGACATCTGCAGAATGGCAGCTTTCAACGATGGAATTCATTTTGGGATGGCTGTTCGCTGTACCAACAACAATATTCGTTATGGAAAGAAAGGAGAAGTTTGCTGATGTTTTTAAATTCATTTATGAAATTTTGCATCTACTTAAAGAAGAAGCAATTAAAAAGTACAAAAAAAGCCGTTAATGCGTGGGGCATCAACGACCGATTTGTAATAACATCAAATGCTTTGATTAACTTCAATTCTACTGAAGATGGTCAAAGAATTCAAGATTTGTAATGGAGGAAATAAAATGCAAGAAATTAGTAATAACGTAACAGTAGACTATCAAGTAGGTAAATTGGAGTTAAAAAACTCAGAATTATTAAGAAATGCAGTAAGTGAAGTCGCAGATAAATATAAAGACTTAATTATCACTGACGATACTGTAAAAGAAGATAAAAAAACTAAAACAGAACTTAACGGTTTGTTAAAGCAACTAGAAGATAAGCGCAAAGAGTACAAGAAACAATACCAAATTCCACTTAAAGATTTTGAAAACTCTATTAAGGACATTGAAGCACCGTTAAATGATGCCATTAATAATCTAAAACTACAGTTGAATGATTACGATGAAAGATTAGTAAAGCAAAAAGAAGAACAAATCAGATCATTCATTGAAGAAGTTTGTAAAGAACATAAAGCAGATGCTAAGGACATCATTATTAATCCAAAATGGTTGAATAAATCAACTAGTAAAAAGACATGGCAAGATGAAGCGATTCAAGCAATTAAATTACAGGATGCTGAAATTAGCCGTTTTGAAATCGATGTGGCAAACGTCAAAGCGTTTGCTGAACAGCTTAATGTAAATCCGGATTCATATGTATATCAATTAAATATGGGGGCTTCATCGATTGAAGTTGTTCAAAGAATGCAAAAAGATGTTGAAAGAGCTAAGAAAAGACAAGAAGCTCTTGATGCTGAAACAAAAGCAATGAATGAAGCTAAAAAAGCACGAACTAAAGTTATCGATAATAAACGTATTGATACTGCAACGGGTGAAGTTGAAAAGTTAGAAACGTTTACCTTAACAGTTACAGGTAAACATGAAGACTTAATTAATCTAGCTAAATATATGCAGGAACATAATATTGATTTTAAATCAGCAGAATAGGAGTGATTAAAGTGGAATTTGTTGTTAAGGAAGATAAAGACAAGTTTGAATTGATGAAGAAGCTTGTTGATTTTCAAAAGAATGTCAAGCAACCAAAAAAGGACAAAAGCAATCCTTTTAGTAAAAGTAGCTATGCATCATTACAAAGTGTTCAGGAAACAGCTATAGAAGCTTTAGAACCATTAGGATTATCATTCTTTCAAGATTTTGGAATGAACAATGAAGGAAAAACATTATCTGTTCAAACTATTATTGTTTCAGATTTAGGGATGATTAAATTTAATCCAATTATTTTACCACTTGAAAAAATTACTGCTCAAGGAGTTGGATCGGCGTCAACTTATGCAAGACGTTATGCATTAACTACAAATTTAGCGATTGTCGCCGATGAAGATGACGACGGTAATAATGCATCAAACGTTTCAAAGAATGGATATAACAAGCAAAATAACGGATATCAAAAGCGTAATTATCAACAACAACCGAAAGCAATTCAAGCAACCGCTAAAAGAAATACTAGCCAATCAAAGACGTTAAATGAATCTGAAAAATTAATGGCTGAAGAAGTTAGATATAACAATAATGCAAAACAAGCTATCAATAAAATTGGTAAGCAAAATGCTCAACAAATATTTGTTAAAGCAAAGCAAATATACAAGATTGACGATATTAAAAAGTGTAGAGCAAATGATCTAGCCAACCTTAATAGTTATGTAGAAGCAGAAGTAAAAGGACAAATTACAAAGTTAGGAGCAATTACAAATGATTAACAGAACAATACTTACAGGAAGACTGACAAAGGATGCAGAACTTAGATATTCTCAATCAGGTAATGCAGTTGCTAACTTCACGTTAGCAGTTAATAGAGCTTTTACCAATCAACAAGGTGAGAGAGAAGCTGATTTTATCAACTGTGTTATTTGGCGTAAATCTGCTGAAAATTTTGCTAACTTCACCCGCAAAGGTTCTTTGGTTGGTATTGATGGACGTATTCAAACAAGAAATTATGAAAATCAACAAGGACAAAGAGTATATGTTACTGAAGTAGTTGTAGAAAATTTTGCATTGTTAGAACCAAGACAAGAAAATCATGTTCAACAATCACAACAAAATAATATGTCACCGTTTGGAAATCAAAGTGATCAAGTTAATATCACTGATGATGATTTGCCATTTTAGAAAGCAGGGATAACTAATGGATTATCAAGAATTTTCTAAAAAGTCAGGTCTTAATTATGGGCTTAACAGAATTAATGGCGTGATTTTTGTATCTTTTTTCGATAGTTATGGAAAGAAGGTATTTGAAATTAGCAATGAAAAAGGTACTACTATTTTTAAGCTATACGACTTTAGAAGTTCAAATGACATTAACGAATCATTAGTGATTGAATTTCTATCAAAAGAAAATCAAAACGATTGGTTTAGCTGTTACAAAGAGCCAAATCTAATTGAAGTATACGGAATTAAGTTAACTAGACAAGAAGCTGGAAGATTATATGAAAAATTAAGTGAGCAATTAAAAAAAGAGGTGTAATAAATGTTAAACATTGCTGTAAGCATCATTGTTCTAATCATATGTAGCATCTACTTCGGTTGGAATGCTAACTATATTTATCATGATCTAAAGAAGAGAAAGCGTGATAAGCATGGAAAGTAATGAAACAACACCAAAGTACTTTATTCAAGTACAAATGCAAACGTTAAAGAAATTAGGATTAACATCAACTGACAAATTGGTATATGGAACAATATATACAATGTTAAACGTTACTGGTAAGTGTTTCATGAGTAATGCTTCCATTGCTGAAAGTATCGAAATAAAACCAAAGACGGTTTCTAAATCAATTAGTAAATTATCTGAACTAGGTTTAATTAATGTAAAACTAATTTATAAAGAAGATTCAAAACAAATTGATAAAAGGTACATTACCCTATCCGATTATAGTAGAGGGGGTATGCTACGGAAATCGGATACCCTATCCTACCAGAGTAGCATACCTATGCTACAGAAATCGGAGGATAATAGATTACTTAATAAATCAATTAATAGATTAAATAATAATATGTCGAGTTCTAACGAACACGACCATAGTGACGCAAAAAAAGTAATTGCTTACTTGAATGATAAAGCAGACAAGCACTTCAGAAACACACAATCTAATTACAAAATAATAGAAGCTAGACTAAAAGATTATTCAATTGATGATCTAAAACAAGTTATCGATAACAAATGTGCATCATGGCTTAACACTGACATGGATAAATATTTGAGAATTGAAACATTGTTTAGAGCATCAAAAATTGATGGTTACCTAAATGAAAAAGTAGATACAAGAAATACAGGTGGTGAGGTACATGGAATCGACTTCTAACATGTTTAATGATTTTTTAAACAAGCATACAACGGTTACTGATGAAAAATGTTCAAAGCATCATGTTAATAAGATTATTTTCGACGTTTCAAAAGAACAACCATTTTGTCCTATATGCCAAAAAAACGAGCATGAAACGAAAGAAAAAGAGTTAACGATTAAATATACGAACCAGATTAAAAAAAGGCGCACAAGTAAAGTTTTAGCTAAAGACAGCATTATGACTGACAGTGATTTAAAAGATGCTACTTTTGATAATTTTGAAGTTACTAATGACGAACAAAAGAAAGCTTTGCATGTTGCTAAACAATCTGCTTATCAATACCTAAATAAAGATAATCAATTTAATACATTGCTTACTGGAGAACCTGGAAGAGGTAAATCTCACCTAGCTTTATCAATGTTAAAAGCAGTCAATAATACTTCAGAAAAGCCTCAATCATGTTTGTTTGTATCAGTTGACGAGTTATTTAGAAGAATCAAGGATAGCTTTAATTATTCTGATAACAAATATTCGGAAGGAAATATGGTTAGATTGCTCACTAATGTTGATTTACTTGTCTTAGATGACCTAGGCAGTGAGGCAAGTATGAATAGGGATAAGTCAGCTAGTGATTTCGTACAAAAGATTTTATTTGGAATCTTAAATGCAAGATCAAGAACAATCATCACTACTAATTTGAATGCTAAAGAGTTAGAAGCTATGTACAATCCAAAACTTGTATCAAGAATGGAAAAAGGTGTTCAAGGACACTTGATTAAATTTACAGAGAAAACATCAGACAAAAGATTGGTGGACTTTTAAATGTATAAATTAAAGATTTTAAAAAATAACAAATGGCATTGGTTTAAAGGCAACATCTACAAGATTTCATTAGTTGAAAGTGAAGAACAAGCGAGCATTTTCACGGAAGATGAAATGAGATGGTTCAAAGTTAATTATTTAGATAGTCCATATGATTTTGATTATGTAGTTTACGCATAAGGAGAACACAATGAAAAAAGAAGAACTAATTGAAAAAATCAAAGCTAACAATCGACTGCTAAATGCAGTTGTTCAAGAAATGTATCTAGATAATTCATTAGATATTAAAACAAGAGATTATTATGCATCTAACATAACTTCAGTTAGACAAAATGGTGATCAAATAATTCAAATTTTAGATGAAGAAGGAATAGCAGAATGAGAATATCAGATTTAGTTTATTGGCTTATAGTATCTGGAATTGCAATTGTATTTGTATCTATTGTTTGTAACTTAATCAAGGATGTAGCAGAGTACATCATCATTGCGTTATTCAACAACAAATACAATTACTATAAATTAACTCATGATGATAAAAAGAGTGGTGAGGATAATGACAAGTGAACATGATTACATCATTTCAACAATACAAAAGATAGAACACAAGTATGGTTCTATTGAAAATGCTCCGAGTGATGATCCTGATTTAATTGAACTTCAAAGTAGAGACATTCTTGGTAAAGAAGATGAAGAGGTATACAAGGAAAACGAACATGTCTATGCACATATTGGTGCTATAACACCTGCAAAAATTCAAAAAAAACACGGAACATTGAATGAATTGATTTCAATTGAAATTGCTAAAAATCCAGATATTAAGTCATCAGAAATTGCTAAAAATATTGGTTCAAAACGTTCTAGCGTGCTTACTTGTATAACTAGAGCTCAACTAAGGCATTCATATTATCAAGTGGTAGTTGATGACAAAGTATTAAGAGCATCAAAATTGAATGAACTAATGAATAGTGTAATTAAGATGGGATATGAAACTAGTCCGAAAAAGTTTAAGAAACAATTTGGTGTAGATAAGCACATATTTACTAGGGATGTATATGTAAAGGAGTGATTAATTTGGAAGAATCACAATTGAAACTTATTCAGGAACTAGAAGCAGAGTTTGGATCTATTTCTAATGTTAATGACAATAATATTAAACTAAATAAACTCAGAAAATCTTTTTTAAGCGAAAAAAGGAAAAAGAAATTTTCTAAAAGAATTATAGATGATGTTCATCAATATGAACTTAAACCAGAAATTAAAACAAATAATCAAATGGTATTTGATATTGCTGAAATGGTAGCTAATGGATATACGAACAATGAAATTGCAAACGCGATGAAACTAACTGAACCACAAGTAATTGCAATTGTTGCTAGGAATAATTTACGCATCAAACAATATGTATGGTCAGTTATTGACGGGAAAAAGATTACTGGGAAAACTCAAAAGGTTTTAAAAAATGCTATTCATAAAAAAACAAATATGAGTTTTAAAAAAATAGACGAATTACCTTATTATCAAGTTATTGCAACACGAAAGGTAGTTTTAGTTGGTGATGACTAATGCAAGAGACAGGATTTATTAAATCGTTTAATGATGATGAAATAACCATTAGGCTTAAAGATTTGTCTGAAAACCAACGTTATATGATCACAAATGCAATTGGCTCTCAGTCAACGATGTATTTTGATGATGGTAGGCATATAACTGTTGACCAAAGAAAAAAGATATTCGCTCTATTTAATGAAATAGCTGAATATCTTGGATATACACAAGTTAATGTTGAAGAGATACTTAAAATTAAGTTTTTAGAACAAATGGATAATCCAGTTTGGTTTAGTTTTAGTAATTGCTCAATTGAAATTGCTAAACAGTTTTTAGAATTTGAAATAACTTTCTGCATTCAAAATGAAATACCATTCAAAACAAAACTCATGGACGAGATACAACAGAGTTATGCATTACGATATCAACTTGTCATGCACAGAATATGTTTTGTATGTGGGAAATTACATGCTGAATTAGATCATGTGGATACTATTGGGTCAGGAAGAAATAGACGCCATGTAAATCAAATAGGATATGAAGCATGGACTCTTTGTCGCAATCATCATAATGAGAGACACAAAATTGGTGTTGAAACTTTTGCAACGAAATATCAAGTTAAACCTATCAAGCTAAATGAAGAAATAATAAACAAGTTAAATTTAGCAGACAAAGGGGCTATTAAAGATGAATGAAGAAGAAAGAAAAAAGAAAGCAATTGAATCAGTTCGAGAAATGAAGGAAACTGCAAAAATCATGGAAAGCGAAGAAATCTGTGTTGTTATTGCAGGCCTGATGATTGAGGTGTTAAGTCGAGGAGTTGACGAAGAAGATGCGCTGGCATGGACGAAAGATGCTGGAGTAAAAATATGGAAGAAAAGGTATGTAGATGATGAATAAGAAAACATTGATTTCAAACCTTGGATGGCGTATACACGAGATTGCAAATTATCAGGCCGTTAAACAATATGAATTAAAATGTGCAATTCTAGATGCTGAACCAGCAATATATTATGGGATGCTATCCATCCCTAAAAATAAATGGACGAAAGAAACTAAAGCCTTTATGGAAGCTTACGAAAGGACGTATAAATAATATGCTTACTTATGACCGAATTGATAGAGACGAATTAATAGCAAGAGCAAATGAATATTTACAAAATTACGAGCTTCAATACCAGTTGTCACAAAAGCAACCAGGAACCATTGGTAGTCCGGATAGTGATGGAATGCCAAAGGGCAGTAAGATTGATAATCCAGCAGAATCAAGTATTGTTGATCACATTGGCTCACAACAATATTGTGATTGTGTTGAACAAACCATTGATAACCTTAGGCCAGATATGAAAGCACTACTTTATAACAAATATATTAATATTGATAAGTTTAAAAGAGTACCTGAATGGGAAAAGCTTGGAATAAGTAAGGCCACCTATTATAAATATTTGAATGAGGCAAAATATTGGTTTGGTATATCATGCAGTTTAATTGAAATTCCTTTAAAATAGACAAAATTAAGACTAATTTAAACTGATTTAAGACCATAAAAAAACTGAAAAGACTATAATTGGTATAGTAAGAAAAATATATATAAGTGAGTAGCTTATAGCAGTTTTTCATCTCTTTAAAATCATTTGCTAATAACGGTTCGAATCCGTTATTAGTTTTTGCTACCACAATGGTAGCTTCCGGGGAAACTAGTGATATGTTGTTACTAGGTAAGTATGATTACATGACTAGCGTCATTCCAGGTTTGATTCCTGGATTACCAATTGCCTGTACCAATAACAGGCGGGTATCTTGAGAAAATACAACATTCTTTTAACCACAGAGATGTGGTTTTTTATATGGTGGAATGGAGTAATGAAACTCGTTTACTTATGTAAAAGATGATAGTTCAAACCTATCTTCCACAATTGCCATTAGGCAAAAAAATAATTTATTTATGATGAAATATGTATGCACAATCAATATGTGAAATCTTTCCGTTAATTTATAAACAACATCTGAATAAATTGTTATAGAGAACTATGATAACGATAGTTCTCTTTATTGTTCTATAGCCAAGTCGGTAAGGCAACGGGTTTTGATCCCGTGATGCACTGGTTCGAGTCCAGTTAGAACAATAACCTCCGCGGCTGCTGCATTAATCTTGCAGTATGGAGGCGATTTAATTGAATAAAGTACAGTTACAAAAAGGTGACTGCATTAAGCTAATGCATGAGTTACCCGATAAATCAGTTGATATGATACTCTGCGATCTACCGTATGGAATTACTAATCATAAATGGGATAGTATTATTCCTTATGATGATTTGTGGACAGAGTATGAACGTATTATCAAAGACAACGGAGCAATCGCATTGTTTGGCGCTGAACCATTTTCCACGAAATTGCGAATGAGTAACATGAAACTATATCGTTATGATTGGGTATGGTTGAAGTCTAGAGCTACGTTGTTCCAAATGTCGCATAAGAGACCGATGAATAAGCACGAATTGATTTCAGTTTTTTATAAACATTTACCTACATACAATCCACAAATGAGTAAAGGTAAACCATATAAGACAAATGGCAGAAGAGAAAGAAAGGCTAGTGGGTTTATAAGTAGCGGAATGGTTAATATACCACGTAACAATAAAGGAACACGTTATCCAACCACAATTCTTGATTTCCCTAATTCAAATGCTAAGAGATATCATCCAACTGAAAAGCCGATTAATATATTGAGTTACTTGATCAAAACATACACTAATGAAAACGAAGTTGTACTAGATAATTGTATGGGTTCGGGGTCAACTGGTGTAGCATGTGTTCGTAATAACCGTAAATTTATCGGGTTTGAATTGAATGGACATTATTTTGAAGTAGCACAGAAAAGAATTAACAATGAACTAGACAGTCTATAATGGCTGTCTTTTTTAATGCTTGTTTAGCTCAACTGGTAGAGCATATGTCTTGTAAACATAAGGTAGCAAGTTCAAGTCTTGCAACAAGCATAAAAATACATATAAGGGATGTGAGATAGTGATTGGTAAAATGAATAATCCAGAAGATGATTGGATTCAAAGCCTAGATGAAGCAGAATATATTAATGCTCATGCTAATGAAGTATTGTTTTATGTTCAAAGCAATATTAAAACTAAGAAGAAACGCATTAAAGTGTTACGTAAGGCGTTATATGATGAAAGTAAGAACGTTAAGGCTAAATAATGTAACACGTAACAATGTAACGTTACATAAGACTAGATGAAAGGAGAGTGTTATTAGGTGCTATGGCAGATTGGAAAGCAATTAAGAAAGATTATGAGTCAGGTATCGGATATAAGGACTTAGCATTGAAGTATGGTGTTAAAGCAACAACTATTAGAGTTCATCGTTCACGTGGTAAGTGGCAGGTTGATCCAGAGATTGCGAAGGAATTAGAAAAACAATCGGATAAGAATGATGTAACGGATGTAACGCATAAGCCTAAAAGTGTAATGGAAAAACGTAACGCTGTTACAAATAAGAACGTTACAGATAAAGTTACAAGCAATGAAACGCTTAATGATAAACAGAAGCGATTTGTTTTACTCTACTTGCAGTATTATAACGCGACAAAATCTTATCAAGAGTCGTTCGGATGTTCATATGAAACGGCTAGAACAAATGGTTCAGCATTGCTCGCAAAGACTAACGTAAAGCGATTATTGGAAGAATGTAAAGAAGAAATGGCTAATACAATGGTCGCAAATGCGCAAGATGTTATTAACGACATGCTTAAGTTAAGTCGTACTGATATATCTGATTATGTAACAATTGATATTCAAAAGGTTTATTCCAAAGGTCAGAAGAATGCCGATGGCACTAAACATTACTACTATACAGTTGATGTTATTCCAAAAGACTTCAATACAATAGATACTAGCGGTATTAAGTCGATTTCAAGCGGTAGGGATGGATTTAAGCTAGATATGTATGATAAGACTTCAATGCTTAAAGAACTGGTTAAAATCTTGCCAGAACAAAAGACAGATACTAAGTCCGATCCGCTTATTCAAGCAATTAGGAAATCTGTTAAAAATGGTAAAGATGAAATTGACGAAAGCGAGATTGAAGAATGATTAAATAAATATTAATTTATTTAATAAAAAATGATATCCTTAGATGAAGGATGTGATCATAATTAATTTAATAGATGTTTTAATAGATGGTTTAAAATATTTTATTCCTCCACTTTCTGTGGCTATTATTTCTGGTGTGTTCACTTATCGTGTTAACAAAAATACACAAAAATTCAAAAAAGAAATTAATGAATCCAATAAAATATTGACAAAAGAAATTAATGAATCTAATGAAAAATTGAAGGAAAAATTATTAAAAGATAGAATACAAGCTGATGTTACTGCTTTATCTAGAATAAAATGGATTGAAGAAGTAAGAAAAACTAGTGCTGATTATATATCTGCTTTAAATGGATATTATTTTCATCACGATAATGAAGAAAAGAAGGAGAATTTTATAGAATTTTCATATAGAATGAGACTTTATTTTTCAAATAATTTTAATGATAATATGTCAAATAAAAATGAAGAAGACGAAAAAAGAATTAGAAATTTAGTAATTGAAATTTTAGAAAAATCTACAGACGCTTTAAAAGGAAATGCTAATATTAATGATACTGTTTATGACATTCATAGTTTAAAAGAGATTATAGAAAATAAGGATGGAAATACTGGTAAAAGTCCTTTTATAAATAGAATGTTTGATGATAATCTTAGGATAATGTTGTCTGATGGTATTCTTGAAGAAAAGAATAAGAATAAAATGGTTGATACAACTATTGATGTTATATCAACATATTTAAAAATAGAATGGGATAGGGCTAAGAATAACGAGTAATATTTTTATTAGCATCTATTTATTGTTGTGTTTTAATATTATTCACGATAATTTTATTAATTTGTTCTTGTTTATTAATAATCCATGGGCATAAAATAATTTGTTAATTATTGCATTAAATAATAACCAGGGGAGTGATGATTTGAATTCTTTTTCAAATGAAATTATTATATTCTTGCTGTGGACAGCTTTAATGTCTATCGTTGTTTGTATTTTTACATTTTTCTTTATTCAGATATTGAAAACATATAACTATTTTGGAAATATTATTGTTAAAAAATATGAAATCGAAAATGAAATGAATAAAATGGAACCTTATAAGATTAGAAATATGATGAATGAATTACAGGTATTTAAATTCTCCTCTTTTTTGACTTATTTGATTTTATTGACTGGATTGGTATCGTTTTTGTTATCAGCTGTTGGGAAAAAATGGATTTATGATAATTTCTGGGGCATATTATTTATTTATTTATGTTTTGTACTCAGTTCAGGACTTTCATTGAAATATTATAATGATGCTGTTCTTTATTCAAAAGAATATTTTTATAAGAAATTTGATAGTAAAACGTTTAAACAAAAAAGTTAACATAGTAAAAAATAATATTAAAAAACCATAGGCTTAATGCTTGTGGTTTTTTAGTACATAAAATTAATTAAAAGGAAGTGATATCCATGGCAGTTGAATACACACCACCATCAGCTAAACAAATGTTTATCCTTAAGTGGTCGTTCGATCCAAAATGGAAAAATAAGAATGCATTTATTGCTGATGGTTCTATACGTACAGGTAAGACTATGTGGATGTCACAGGCTTTCATTTATTGGGCTATGAGCAACTTTGACGGTATGGACTTTATCATTGCCGGTAAAACAATTGCATCCCTTAAACGTAACGTTATTAAGCCACTAGAGAATTATTTACGTCCACGTGGTTATAACATCATTGAACGTCAAAGTGACAACAAGATGATTATTAATTATGGTGGAGTTACAAATACATTCTATTGGTTCGGTGGTAAAGATGAATCAAGTCAAGACCTTGTACAAGGGTTAACAGCAGCAGGATGTTACTTTGATGAAGTAGCACTAATGCCAGAGTCTTTTGTTAACCAAGCTACTGGACGTTGTTTATCAGTTGAAGGGCATAAATATTGGTTTAACTGTAATCCATCTAATCCTTATCACTGGTTTAAGCGTCACTGGATTGATGACTTGAAAAGTAAAAAAGCGATTAGATTGCGTTTTAACATGCATGACAATCCGATATTAACTCAACAGATGATAGATGATGCATCAGCGATGTACTCAGGAGCGTTCTATAAACGTTTTATTTTGGGTGAATGGGTATCCGCTGACGGACTTGTTTACAGTAACTTCGATGAAGAAACTATGATAAGGGATGTTCCAGATAATGTAAGCATTACGACATACATTGTTAGTGCCGATTATGGTATCTATCACCCAATGGTTTTTATACTTTGGGGAAAAGGTACTGATGGTATTTGGTACGCCTTAGACACTTATTATTACGATGGTGACGAACATCAACTACAGAAGACTGATGAACAATATGCTGATGACTTTGTACATTTTATGCACGGAATTAAACCACAAGGAATTATCATGGATCCGTCCGCTAGTTCAATGATTAAAGCGCTACAACTGAAAGGATATAAAGTTGTTAAAGCAAATAATGATGTTAATAACGGTATCCGTGTAACTCAAATGCGTATGGATGATGGTTCAATTAAGTTTACAAATAAGATGCAACCACTATTCAAAGAATTAAAAACATATTCATGGGATGCAAAAGCTGCAGAAAAAGGTAAAGACCAAGTAATTAAAAAGTTCGATCATGAGTGCGATGCTTTGAGGTATTTTTGCATGAAAGTATTAAGACCAAAAGAAGACAAAAGCAATGGAGTACAAATGTACAAAGACTTTTAAGGAGGTTAGAAATGGAAACTATCAACGGTAAGATTGTTAAGAATTTGCAAGATTATATTTTAACTGGCCAAACTTTCCAAAATGGTGCTAATAGTTTTGAAATGGCTAAAAATGATGACCAGATTGTTGCAGGTGGTGGAAATGTTTATATTGATGACAGTGATGTTTATCATACAACATTAACTAAAGAACAATTACTCGCTGACCCAAGCATTATTGAAAGTATTGCTAATTATCACGAAGAAAACATTGTTCCTAAATATCGTATTAAACGAGATTACTATAAAGGTCGTCATCACACGATTATGAACAAGCCATCAACACCGCTTGGCAAACCAGATAATCGTTTGATTGTTAATTTACCTAAAAAGTTAACTGATACATTCAATGGTTTCTTTATAGGTGATCCAATTCAAATTAGGTACGTTGATAACACAAATCAAGATGAATCTGATAAGACCAACGAAGAAATTTCAAATTGGATGAATGATGTTAACTTCACAGATAAAGCTAGTGAATATGCTAAGACAGCTGATATTTATGGTAGAGCATACTTTAGAGCATTTGATACTGCCGATTCAATTGATATTGCCGTATTAAGTCCTAGAGACACATTGATTGTCTACGACAACACACCATTAAATAACCCAGTAATTGCTATTAATTATTCAACTAATGGTATTAGCAATGATGTGTGGGTTATGGATGATAAAGCTGATTATCATTTTAGTGATGTAAATGGTAAATTTTCTATGGTAAACATTCAAGAAACTGAAGAAGGACAACCAAACATTCTTAATCAAGAGAACATTCATTCATTTGAAGGCTTCCCAGTGTTTGAATTACCAGAAAACGATGAACGTGTTGGTATCTTTGACAACGTCTTAAGTTTGATTGATGCTGCTGATGAAATCTTATCTAGCAAAGCAAACGACATCAATTCAATATCAAACGGTATCTTAGTTGTAACAGGAGCAAAACTTACTGATGACCAAATTACAAACGTTAAGACAATGCACGTATTAAATTTATTCAAAGATGAATCTGATGCATTATCTGATGACAAACAAGAAACACCTAATGCTTATTATGTAACGCCAGACATTAATGACGACATGCAAGAACATATGCTTGACAGAACAATCGAACAAGTATATCAAAATGCTCAAGTTGTTAATATGAACGATAGCAAGTTTGGTCAATCTGCTAGTGCTATTAGTGGTATTGCATTGAAACAACGTTATCAAGATATGATGAGTAAAGCAGAAACAAAGGCATCAAAGATGGATAGTAGTTTAAGAGCTTTATTTAGTTGCTTGTTTAGTAAATTAAAGGTTGATGCTAATGTACAAAACATTGAGTTTAATCATAAACAATCAATTCCAAAGAATGTTCTTGAAGAAGCTCAAACCGTCCAAGCATTAGACGGACAGGTAACAAATGAAACTAAATTATCAGCATTATCATTAGTAAAAGATACCCATGCTGAAGTTCAGAACTGGATGAACGAACAAGAACAAGGAGTTCAAAACGTAAAAGATATTGTAAATAATGCGATTACTAATGCAGGTTCTGATAACAACGGTGGTGATAGTGATGATAACTCAAACAACAGTGAAGAAACGGATTAATCAGTTAGTTGATCAAGATAATTCGGACGGAAAACATTTTGATGCATATTATGATGCTGCATTGTTGTTCATTCGTGACCACTTAACACAGTTCTATAATCATTATGCTAAAGAGAATAATCTAAGCATTGCTGAGACACGTTCTATGGTTGATAAATGGGGTATTAATCAATGGAAACAAGCTATCTTGCAGTGTAACGCGTCTAACTGGGGCAATAATGCCACTGATAGAGTTAAAGCTTACACCGCATTAGCATATCAACGAAGATATCAGTTAATGTTTGCATTAATTGGATTAGGTATTGTCGATATGACTGCTAAAATTGAAAAATTCACACAACAGAATTTAATTTCTGATATTTCAAGTCAAACAAAGTGGTTGCATAGCACAATGAATCTAAATTTTAATCAAGGTAATGTTCAAACCATTGTTAATAATAGTGAGAACTCATCAATTTGGTCTGATAGATTATGGATTAATGCTGATGACCTCGCTAGTGATGTTCAGAAATTAGTTAGTAAACATTTAAGGCATGGGATGACTTTAGATGATTTAAATCAAACGTTGTCCAAGCATGTTAATACAAAACAATTTAAACCAAATCAGAATATATCTGACAGGATTAGCATTGCTGAATTTAATGCACGTAGATTAGTGCAGACAGAAAGTTCACGAGTAGTCAATCAAGTCAATTTAGCAACGTTTAAACAATTAGGTGGTAAACAAGTTGATGTTGTTAATCAACCAGGAGCATGTAGCAAGTGTGCAAGTATTGCAGACAATGGACCATATGATATTTCCGATTGTCCTGACATTCCTGGCGATACGCATCCATTTTGTAGATGTTTCTATGTAATGGTTAATCTTTTAAATAAAGTATCAAGTTAAGTCTTAACACTCGTTAAGGCTTTTTATTTTGCTCAATTTTTATGACCAAGCATTGAAGTCGTTAAAAGCTATGGATAGGTGCAAGCATTGATCCACCATTAAAAGCTATGGAAAGGAGTTTTTATTATGTTAAATAAGCATATTTTACCTATGCGACTACAATTCTTTGCTGACGAAGGAGGAGAAGGAACAGATAATACTGAGCCTAAAGAAATCCCGGCAGAATACAACGACCTTGTTAATTCAATTGTTAAGAAATCAAATGCCAAGTATTTAAAGCAAATTGATTCCTTGAATGCAACCATTGATTCTAATAAAGAACAAGTTAATTCATTGTCTGCAGAAGTTGAAAAACTAAAGACAAGTGGTATGGGGGATGATGAAAAGCAATCATACCAAATGAAGAAACTTCAAGATGAATTAAATGGTTTGAAAGAAAAGAACAAGTCCTTAAATTCTGAATTGATTACAGGGCAAATTAGAAACAAGGTTTTAAAGCGTTCTAATGAAGATAAATTGAACCTAACTGATGATCAACTTTCATTAATTGTTTCTGATAACGAAGATGAAACATTTAAGAAATATGACCAATTGAAGTCAATCGTTGACGCGTCAATTAGCTCAATCAAACAACAGGTTAAAGTTCCTAATACCACAAGTCACTTAGATGACAGTCAAAAGACAAAAGAACTTGTGGACACTTTTAAAGGCTCAAAGTTTAGTTTGAAAGATATTAAATAATTAGGAGGCATATATTATGCAATTTAGAGACATTTTAAGTCCAGATGACGCAATCCTTGTTAAAGAAGATCAAGCGGTTGCATTTACCGTTGCTGTTGATGACCCATCTGCTCAAGCAGACACTGATGGCAATAAATTTATTGAAGCAGGTACATGGTTAGCTGCATCTACAGATGTATTACTTGGCGACCGTAAGCAAGTTATGACACCAACTACTGATGCAAACAAAGCTCAAGGTGTTCTATTACACCGTGCAAACGTAAATAACGGTCAAGTAGACGGTGCTTTAGTTATTGCAGGTGTTATTAACCGCGCGATGATTGAAACTGCCACAAAGGCAAAATACTACAGTGACGACCAAGTACACAACTTAGTTAAGTCATTACCAAAAATTACTGTAATCGATAGATAGGAGAGATATAAATGCCAACAGAACTACAAAACATTGCAAGTCCACAAGCAGTTGCTGCTGTATGGAACACAAATGTAAACGAACAACCAACTTACCTATACCAAGTACTTCTAGATGATGAAGTTGTTAACGGTACTGCTGTTAACGTTGTATTTGGTAAAGATCAAGGTCTATCAGTACTAGATATGGTTACTGAAGACGCCAGTTCAACTAGAATGAAGAATCAAGGATTCCGTGAAGCTACTTACAAGCTAAACCAATTCAAGAAACACATGCTAGTTGATGAACGTACAAGACGTGCAGTTAATGATGCATTAGCTCGTGCAACTTCACAATACGAACAACAAGCAGTCGTGCGTACACAATTACAAGACGCACTTAAGTTATTTAACAATGCAAGTGTTACTCGTGAATACCTATTTACTGAAGGTCTAGTAAATGGAAAGATTGACTTCAGTAAGTATCCAAATGCATCATCAAATGAAATTGTTGATTTCTTCTACGATGATGAACAATTTACTACTGTTGATAAGGACTGGGGAACAAAAGATTCAACTCCAACAGATGATGTAAATGTATTTACTCAAAAATTAAGTAACAAATTAGGTGTTGGATTTAACACTGCAATCATGAACCAAATGACTTACAACAAGTTAATTCATTCAGGACAAATTGTTAATACTTTGGGTGTTGGAGTTGGTTCTAATAACATTGCTTTATCAAATGCTCAAGCAGAATCAATCTTCAAAGATGCAACTGGATTAGACATCATGGTTTACGACAAATCAGTTGGTGGTAAGAAATTCATTCCAGATGGCAAGGTTGTACTTGTACCTTCTGCAAAGATTGGTTCAATGGCTCACACTGAAACTCAAGAACAAATGGGATTATCAGGTAATGCAGGCTACGACGTAGCAACAACTACTGACGGTATTACTGTTGCAACATCTGTAATTGATGACCCAGTTGGTGTTAAGTACCAAGTTTCAGAAGTATTCCTACCATTAATCAAGGCATCAAACAACGTTGGTGTTATGACTGTTTTAACTGGTAACAATAATGGTGCTAA
>NZ_JAPDKO010000025.1:0-22048 GCF_030398685.1 Apilactobacillus sp. EABW-1NA | reverse complement strand
TTAGCACCATTATTGTTACCAGTTAAAACAGTCATAACACCAACGTTGTTTGATGCCTTGATTAATGGTAGGAATACTTCTGAAACTTGGTACTTAACACCAACTGGGTCATCAATTACAGATGTTGTAACAGTAATACCGTCAGTAGTTGTTGCTACGTCGTAGCCTGCATTACCTGCTAATCCCATTTGTTCTTGAGTCTCAGTGTGAGCCATTGAACCAATCTTTTCAGAAGGTACAAGTACAACCTTGCCATCTGGAATGAATTTCTTACCACCAACTGATTTATCGTAAACCATAATGTCTAATCCAGTTGCATCTTTGAAGATTGATTCTGCTTGAGCAGTTGAAGTAGCAACGTTGTTTGAAGCAGATCCAAGACCTAATGTGTTAGTGATTTGTCCAGAATGAATTAACTTGTTGTAAGTCATTTGGTTCATGATTGCAGTGTTAAATCCAACACCTAATTTGTTACTTAATTTTTGAGTAAATACATTTACATCATCTGTTGGAGTTGAGTCCTTTGTGCCCCAGTCTTTATCCACTGTTGTGAATTGTTCTTGATCGTAGAAGAAATCAACAATTTCATTTGATGATGCATTTGGATATTTGCTAAAGTCAATCTTTCCATTTACTAGACCTTCAGTAAATAGGTATTCACGAGTGACACTGGCATTGTTAAATAACTTAAGTGCGTCTTGTAATTGTGTACGTACGACTGCTTGTTGTTCGTATTGTGAAGTTGCACGAGCTAATGCATCGTTAACTGCACGTCTTGTACGTTCATCAACTAGCATGTGTTTCTTGAATTGGTTTAGCTTGTAAGTAGCTTCACGGAATCCTTGATTCTTCATTCTAGTTGAACTTGCATCTTCAGTAACCATATCTAGTACTGATAGACCTTGGTCTTTACCAAATACAACGTTAACAGCAGTACCGTTAACAACTTCATCATCTAGAAGTACTTGGTATAGGTAAGTTGGTTGTTCGTTTACATTTGTGTTCCAAACAGCAGCAACTGCTTGTGGACTTGCAATGTTTTGTAGTTCTGTTGGCATTTATATCTCTCCTATCTATCGATTACAGTAATTTTTGGTAATGACTTAACTAAGTTGTGTACTTGGTCGTCACTGTAGTATTTTGCCTTTGTGGCAGTTTCAATCATTGCACGGTTAATAACACCAGCAATAACCAATGCACCATCTACTTGACCGTTGCTTACGTTTGCACGGTGTAATAGAACACCTTGGGCTTTGTTCGCATCAGTAGTTGGTGTCATAACTTGCTTGCGGTCGCCAAGTAACACATCTGTAGATGCAGCTAACCATGTACCTGCTTCAATAAATTTATTGCCGTCAGTATCTTCTTGAGCAGATGGATCATCAACAGCAACGGTAAATGCAACCGCTTGGTCTTCTTTAACAAGGATTGCGTCATCTGGACTTAGAATGTCTCTAAATTGCATAATATATGCCTCCTAATTATTTAATGTCTTTCAAACTAAACTTTGAGCCTTTAAAAGTGTCCACAAGTTCTTTTGTCTTTTGACTGTCATCTAAGTGACTTGTTGTATTAGGAACTTGAACCTTTTGTTTGATTGAGCTAATTGACGCGTCAACGATTGACTTCAATTGGTCATATTTCTTAAATGTTTCATCTTCGTTATCAGAAACAATTAATGAAAGTTGATCATCAGTTAGGTTCAATTTATCTTCATTAGAACGCTTTAAAACCTTGTTTCTAATTTGCCCTGTAATCAATTCAGAATTTAAGGACTTGTTCTTTTCTTTCAAACCATTTAATTCATCTTGAAGTTTCTTCATTTGGTATGATTGCTTTTCATCATCCCCCATACCACTTGTCTTTAGTTTTTCAACTTCTGCAGACAATGAATTAACTTGTTCTTTATTAGAATCAATGGTTGCATTCAAAGAATCGATTTGCTTTAAATACTTGGCATTTGATTTCTTAACAATTGAATTAACAAGGTCGTTGTATTCTGCCGGAATTTCTTTAGGCTCAGTATTATTTGTTCCTTCTCCTCCTTCGTCAGCAAAGAATTGTAGTCGCATAGGTAAAATATGCTTATTTAACATAATAAAAACTCCTTTCCATAGCTTTTAATGGTGGATCAATGCTTGCACCTATCCATAGCTTTTAATGACTTCAATGCTTGGTCATAAAAATTGAGCAAAATAAAAAGCCTTAACGAGTGTTAAGACTTAACTTGATACTTTATTTAAAAGATTAACCATTACATAGAAACACCTACAAAATGGATGCGTATCGCCAGGAATGTCAGGACAATCTGAAATATCATATGGTCCATTGTCTGCAATACTTGCACACTTGCTACATGCTCCTGGTTGGTTAACAACATCAACTTGTTTACCACCTAATTGTTTAAATGTTACTAGATTTACTTGATTAACAACCCTTGAGCTTTCTGTTTGTACTAATCTACGTGCATTGTATTCTGCAATATTTATCCTGTCAGATATATTCTGATTTGGTTTAAATTGTTTTGTATTAACATGCTTGGACAACGTTTGATTTAAATCGTCTAACGTCATCCCATGTCTTAAATGTTTACTGACTAATTTCTGAACATCACTAGCTAGGTCATCAGCATTAATCCATAATCTATCAGACCAAATTGATGAGTTCTCACTATTATTAACAATGGTTTGAACATTACCTTGATTAAAATTTAGATTCATTGTGCTATGCAACCACTTTGTTTGACTTGAAATATCAGAAATTAAATTCTGTTGTGTGAATTTTTCAATTTTAGCAGTCATATCGACAATACCTAATCCAATTAATGCAAACATTAACTGATATCTTCGTTGATATGCTAATGCGGTGTAAGCTTTAACTCTATCAGTGGCATTATTGCCCCAGTTAGACGCGTTACACTGCAAGATAGCTTGTTTCCATTGATTAATACCCCATTTATCAACCATAGAACGTGTCTCAGCAATGCTTAAATTATTCTCTTTAGCATAGTGTGAATAAAATTGTGTTAAGTGGTCACGTATAAACAATAATGCCGAATCATAGTATGCATCAAAATGTTTTTCATCGGAATTGTCTTGATCAACTAATTGATTAATCCGTTTCTTCACTGTTGTTTGAGTTATCATCACTATCACCACCGTTGTTATCAGCATTAGTAATTGCATTATTTACAATGTCTTTTACATTTTGAACTCCTTGTTCTTGTTCGTTCATCCAGTTCTGAACTTCAGCATGGGTATCTTTGACTAATGATAATGCTGATAATTTAGTTTCATTTGTTACCTGCCCGTCTAATGCTTGGACAGTTTGAGCTTCTTCAAGAACATTCTTTGGAATTGATTGTTTATGATTAAACTCAATGTTTTGGACATTAGCATCAACCTTTAATTTACTAAACAAGCAACTAAATAAAGCTCTTAAACTACTATCCATCTTTGATGCTTTTGTTTCTGCTTTACTCATCATATCTTGATAACGTTGTTTCAAAGCAATACCGCTAATAGCACTTGCAGACTGACCGAACTTGCTATCATTCATATTAACAACTTGAGCATTTTGATATACTTGTTCGATTGTTCTATCAAGCATATGTTCTTGCATATCATCATTAATATCTGGTGTTACATAGTATGCATTTGGTGTTTTATTATTACTATCAGACAATGCATCGTCATCATTGTCATACAAGTTTAAAACGTGCATAGTTTTAACGTTAGCCAATTGATCATCAGTTAATTGAGCTCCAGTTACAACCAATATACCATTTGAGATTGAATTGATGTCGTTTGCTTTGCTAGATAAGATTTCATCAGCAGCATCAATCAAACTTAAGACGTTGTCAAAGATACCAACACGTTCATCGTTTTCTGGTAATTCAAACACTGGGAAGCCTTCAAATGAATGAATGTTCTCTTGATTAAGAATGTTTGGTTGTCCTTCTTCAGTTTCTTGAATGTTTACCATAGAAAATTTACCATTTACATCACTAAAATGATAATCAGCTTTATCATCCATAACCCACACATCATTGCTAATACCATTAGTTGAATAATTAATAGCAATTACGGGGTTGTTTAATGGTGTATTGTCGTAAACAATCAATGTGTCTCTAGGACTTAATACGGCAATATCAATTGAATTGGCAGTATCAAATGCTCTAAAGTATGCTCTACCATAAATATCAGCTGTCTTAGCATATTCACTAGCCTTATCTGTGAAGTTAACATCATTCATCCAATTAGAAATCTCTTCGTTGGTCTTATCAGATTCATCTTGATTTGTGTTATCTACATACCTAATTTGAATTGGATCACCTATAAAGAAACCATTGAATGTATCAGTTAACTTTTTAGGTAAATTAACAATCAAACGATTATCTGGTTTACCAAGCGGTGTTGATGGTTTGTTCATAATCGTGTGATGACGTCCCTTGTAATAATCTCGTTTAATACGATATTTAGGGACAATATTTTCTTCATGATAGTTAACAATGGTTTCGATAATGCTAGGGTCAGCAATTATTTGTTCTTTTGTTAACGTTGTATGATAAACATCACTGTCATCAATATAAACATTCCCACTGCCTGCAACAATCTGGTCATCATTTTCAACCATTTCAAAACCATTAGCACCATTTTGGAAAGTTTGACCAGTTAAAATATAATCTTGCAAATTCTTAACAATCTTGCCTTTGATAGTTTCCATTTTTAACCTCCTTAAAAGTCTTTGTACATTTGTACTCCATTATTTTTGTCTTCTTTTGGTCTTAATACTTTCATGCAAAAATACCTCAAAGCATCGCACTCATGATCGAACTTTTTAATTACTTGGTCTTTACCTTTTTCTGCAGCCTTCGCATCCCATGAATATGTTTTTAATTCTTTGAACAGTGGCTGCATCTTATTTGTAAACTTAATTGAACCATCATCCATTCGCATTTGAGTTACACGGATACCGTTATTAACATCATTATTTGCTTTAACAACTTTATATCCTCTCAGTTGTAGCGCTTTAATCATTGAACTAGCGGACGGATCCATGATAATTCCTTGTGGTTTAATACCGTGTAGGAAGTGAACAAAATCATCAGCATATTGTTCATCACTCTTCTGTAGTTGATGTTCGTCACCATCGTAATAATAAGTGTCTAAGGCGTACCAAATGCCATCAGTACCTTTTCCCCAAAGTATAAAAACCATTGGGTGATAGATACCATAATCGGCACTAACAATGTATGTCGTAATGCTTACACCTTCTGGAACATCCCTTATCATTGTTTCTTCATCGAAGTTACTATAAACAAGTCCATCAGCAGATACCCATTCACCTAAAATAAAACGCTTGTAGAACGCTCCTGAGTACATTGCAGATGCATCATCTATCATCTGTTGAGTTAATATTGGATTGTCGTTCATGCTAAAACGTAGCCTAATAGCCTTTTTACTCTTTAGATCATCAATCCAATGACGTTTAAACCAGTGATAAGGATTAGATGGATTACAGTTAAACCAATATTTATGCCCTTCAACTGATAAACAACGTCCAGTAGCTTGGTTAACAAAAGACTCTGGCATAAGTGCTACTTCATCAAAGTAACAACCTGCTGCTGTTAACCCTTGTACAAGGTCTTGACTTGATTCATCTTTACCACCGAACCAATAGAATGTATTTGTAACTCCACCATAATTGATAATCATCTTGTTATCTGATTGACGTTCAATGATGTTATAACCACGTGGACGTAAGTAATTCTCTAGCGGCTTAATAACATTACGTTTAAGGGATGCAATTGTTTTACCGGCAATGATAAAGTCCATACCGTCAAAGTTGCTCATAGCCCAATAAATGAAAGCCTGTGACATCCACATAGTCTTACCTGTACGGATAGAACCATCAGCAATAAATGCATTCTTATTCTTCCACTTTGGATCGAATGACCACTTAAGAATAAACATTTGTTTAGCTGATGGTGGAGTATATTCAACTGACATTGATATCACTTCCTTTCAATTAATTTTATGTACAAAAAAACCACAAGCATTAAGCCTATGGTTTTTTAATATTATTTTTTAACTCATATGTGTTTTCATCAAAATTTTCATAGATATATTCTTTTACGTAATGAACACGATTATTATAATTTACCCACGTAAAAAGAGAGCCAAGTATAATTACCATAGCTACTATAATAGCTATGACAATATATGATTGTAATGACGTTTTATTTAACTGACCGATAACAAATGATAGTAATGCTATTATAAAACCCACATATGTGATAAACGATGAAAACTTAAATATAGATAATTCATTAATTAGATTCTTGACTTGAGACGGCTTTAACGAATTCATTTTTTTAACAATGAATTCTTTTGAATCCATTATATATCCAAAATGATTAGCTGATTTTATCAGTTTTATAAACATTTTCCTATATATAAATGATCCAAAAAATATAACAATTATATATGCAATTATATATGCTATTGGAGAAATCATGCCATAAAAATAAAAATTCATAACAACACCTCTTAAAAATATATTATATTAACTTTAATAAATATAATAAATATTTCAAGCATTACTTTTGAATTAATTATCTAAAATAACTTTTACTCATAATTCTATAACGAAAATTTCCATTATTAACATTATTAACACTAATAGAAACATTATCAGCGCTTTCCATTAAAGGTATTGCACTAACTATTCCATAGTCCTTAATTTCCAATTCAGTATCACTATCTGATACGTCTAAACCAATTTTAAAGTTAAACTTACTATATGGAAAATAAAACAATTTTTTCACATCAAGATTAATAATATCATCATCACAGATATAGATATCGTGATCACATTTGGAATGAATATATTTAGACAATTCAGAAACGAAATGTTTCATTGCCTTTTGACTTATTTTGAACGTATCAATTTCAACAGATTGACCAACTGAATAAGTCTGTACTTCATAAAAATCTTTGTTCAGTTCACCATATTTAAATTCCATGATTGCATCACCTTTCATATTGATTTTATGTACAAAAAAAGGAGACACTCTAACGTTGTCTCCTTCTGTTAAATTTTTTATGGCTTGATTGATAACTTTTCAAACTTTTCTTTTTGTCATTGATAAAATCTATATACATTAAGGCTTTTGTTCTTTGAACCATTCTAAATCCCCAATAAAAATAAGCTATAAGAATACATGCAATATTGACATCATGATAACGATAGAAAATAGATGAATATACCGCTAATACAAAACCAGCTCCAGTTATTAATTCTATGAAAATATTACTACTTGCATCATTTAATGATTTAGATATTAGTACTTCTTTTGCTGAATTATTTAGATTTTTAAAATCATCTATATAGTCTTCGCGTTTTTTAACAAACAGTAATGACACTAATAATATCATTATGCCTGAAATGAACACACAACGAGTAAGAATCCCAGGTAATACAAAAAGTAATGCAAGAGAAATAATAAGCATAGCAATAAAGAAAATAAGATTTTCAGTTCTTATTCTTCGAAATAAATTTTTAATCATTTTCAATTAGTCTCCAAAATAAAATTATTTTTGTAATTATAATTATAACCTATTAAATAATGATTTAATAAGTAATGATTTAAAAGAGTGTCTAATTATCATGCTCCGATCATTGAATGACATCTATCATCATAATTCATAAATAACATTAATCATTTGAGGTAACTTCTCTTTTAAGCTTGTGAATAATCATTAGCATTAACCAAATACAACTGCTAAAAATAACTTAATTTAAGCAAAATAAAAACGTTATAAACGCTAATATAACAGCAATTATAACGCATTTATTTTATCTACTTTACATAAGATATATTAGACGAAGTAAGTTAATAAACGCCTATATAACAACGTTTTTAAACGCATCTATATAATTTCACAAACTTCCTTGTGAATTTTCCTATTGTGAAATAGGTTCACAAGCATTTTTTAGGTAATATCAATACAATCAGTAAAGCTACAATCAACGAAGCATAACTGAATAACTTCCAATATTTAATCATTCTTCAATCTCGCTTTCGTCAATTTCATCTTTACCATTTTCAACAGATTTCCTAATCGCTTGAATAAGTGGATCGGATTTAGTATCTGTCTTTTGTTCTGGCAAGATTTTAACTAGTTCTTTAAGCATTGATGTCTTATCATACATATCTAGCTTAAATCCATCCCTGCCGCTTGAAATCGACTTAATACCGCTTGTATCGATTGTGTTAAAGTCTTTAGGAATAACGTCAACCGTATAGTAGTAATGTTTAGTGCCATCGGCGTTTTTTTGACCTTTGGAATAAACTTTTTGAATATCAATCGTTACATAATCAGATATATCAGTACGGCTTAGCTTAAGCATGTCGTTAATAACATCTTGTGCATTTGCGACCATTGTATTCGCCATTTCTTCTTTGCATTCTTCCAATAATCGCTTTACGTTAGTCTTTGCGAGTAACGCTGAACCGTTCGTTCTAGCCGTTTCATAAGAACATCCAAATGACTCTTGATAAGCTTTCGTGGCGTTATAATACTGCAAGTAGAGTAAAACAAATCGCTTCTGTTTATCATTAAGCGTTTCATTGCTTGTAACTTTATCTGTAACGTTCTTATTTGTAACAGCGTTACGTTTTTCCATTACACTTTTAGGCTTATGCGTTACATCTGTTACATCATTCTTATCCGATTGCTTTTCTAATTCCTTCGCAATCTCTGGATCAACTTGCCACTTACCACGTGAACGATGAACCCGAATGGTGGTTGCTTTAACGCCATACTTCAATGCTAAGTCCTTATATCCGATACCTGACTCATAATCTTTCTTAATTGCTTTCCAATCTGCCATAGCACCTAATAACACTCTCCTTTCATCTAGTCTTATGTAACGTTACATTGTTGCGTGTTACATTATTCAGCCTTAACGTTCTTACTTTCATCATATAACGCCTTACGTAACACTTTAATGCGTTTCTTCTTAGTTTTAATATTGCTTTGAACATAGAACAATACTTCATTAGCATGAGAATTAATATATTCTGCTTCATCTAGGCTTTGAATCCAATCATCTTCTGGATTATTCATTTTACCAATCACTATCTCACATCCCTTATATATATTTTTATGCTTGTTGCAAGACTCGAACTTGCTACCTTATGTTTACAAGACATATGCTCTACCAGTTGAGCTAAACAAGCATTAAAAAAGACAGCCATTATAGACTGTCTAGTTCATTGTTAATTCTTTTCTGTGCTACTTCAAAATAATGTCCATTCAATTCAAACCCGATAAATTTACGGTTATTACGAATACATGCTACACCGGTTGACCCCGAACCCATACAATTATCTAGTACAACTTCGTTTTCATTAGTGTATGTTTTGATCAAGTAGCTCAATATATTAATCGGCTTTTCAGTTGGATGATATCTCTTAGCATTTGAATTAGGGAAATCAAGAATTGTGGTTGGATAACGTGTTCCTTTATTATTACGTGGTATATTAACCATTCCGCTACTTATAAAGCCACTCGCCTTTCTTTCTCTTCTGCCATTTGTCTTATATGGTTTACCTTTACTCATTTGTGGATTGTATGTAGGTAAATGTTTATAAAAAACTGAAATCAATTCATGCTTATTCATCGGTCTTTTATGTGACATCTGAAACAGTGTTGCTCGTGATTTCAACCATACCCAATCATAACGATAAAGCTTAATATTACTCATTCGCAATTTCGTAGAAAAAGGTTCAGCCCCAAAAAGTACAATTGCTCCATTATCTTTAATTATACGTTCATACTCTTCCCACAAATCATCATAAGGAATTACGCTATCCCATTTATGATTGGTAATCCCATATGGCAAATCGCAAAGTATCATATCAACTGATTTATCTGGCAACTCATGCATTAGCTTAATGCAGTCACCTTTTTGTAACTGTACTTTATTCAATTAAATCGCCTCCATACTGCAAGATTAATGCAGCAGCCGCGGAGGTTATTGTTCCAACTGGACTCGAACCAGTGCATCACGGGATCAAAACCCGTTGCCTTACCAACTTGGCTATAGAACAATAAAGAGAACTATCGTTATCATAGCTCTCTATAACAATTTATTCAGATGTTGTTTATAAATTAACGGAAAGATTTTACATACTGATTGTGCATACATATTTCATCCTAAATAAATTATTATTTTTGCCATAAGGCAATTGTGGAAGATAGGTTTGAACTATCATCTTTTACATAAGTAAACGAGTTACATTACTCAATTCCACCATATAAAAAACCACATTTCTGTGGTTAAAAGAATGTTGTATTTTCTCAAGATACCCACCTGTTATCGGTACAGGCAAATGGTAATCCAGGAATTAAACCTGGAATGACGCTAGTCATGTAATCATACTTACCTAGTAACAACTTTTCACTAGATTCCCCGGAAGCTACCATGGTGGTAGCAAAAGCTAATAACGGATTCGAACCGTTACTAGCAAATGATTTTGAGGTGAAAAATGCTATAAGCTACTCACTTATATATATTTTTCTTACTATACCAATTATAGTCTTTTCAGTTTTTTTATGGTCTTAAATCAGTTTAAATTAGTCTTAATTTTGTCTATTTTAAAGGAATTTCAATTAAACTGCATGATATACCAAACCAATATTTTGCCTCATTCAAATATTTATAATAGGTAGCCTTACTTATTCCAAGCTTTTCCCACTCAGGTACTCTTTTAAACTTATCAATATTAATATATTTGTTATAAAGTAGTGCTTTCATATCCGGTCTAAGGTTATCAATGGTTTGTTCAACACAATCACAATATTGTTGTGAACCAATGTGATCAACGATACTGGATTCTGCTGGATTATTAATCTTACTACCCTTTGGCATTCCATCACTATCAGGACTACCAATGGTTCCTGGTTGCTTTTGTGACAACTGGTATTGAAGCTCGTAATTCTGTAAATATTCTGTCGCTCTTGCTATTAATTCGTCTCGATCAATTCGGTCATAAGTAAGCATATTATTTATACGTCCTTTCGTAAGCTTCCATAAAGGTTTTAGTTTCTTTTGTCCATTTATTTCTAGGGATGGATAGCATCCCATAATATATTGCTGGTTCAGCATCTAGAATTGCACATTTTAATTCATATTGCTTAACAGCCTGATAATTTGCAATCTCATGTATACGCCAGGCAAGGTTTGAAATCAATGTTTTCTTATTCATCATCATCACCATCATCTAAATCAAATACTGAAATATAGCATTCATAATCCGGATCACCTTTCACGCCCTTTACTTTATCAACAGCCTTATCTATGCTCGAATAGACTCCGCAAATATAGCTATCGTCTAATTCGTCTGTTCTTTCAGCTTCTACTACATATACTTTTAATGGTGTTACTGAACTAGATTTTTCTAGATAAATTTCATTTGGTTTTAATGTCATCTTCAATCACTCCTTTATCCGCTAAATTTAGCTTATCTATCATTTCGCTTGTAAGCTTAATTGGTTTAATCTGATACTTTTGCATAAAAGTAGTTATTCCATCCGTATGTTTACCTGATATATGATGCTTATCGCATAATGTCCAAGCATAGTATCCTACTTGATTGACATGCCTTCGATTTCTACCCATCCCAATAGTATCAACATGATCAAGCTGAGCATGTGTTTTCCCACAAACAAAACATATTCTGTGCATAATAAGCTGATATCGTAATGCATAACTCTGTTGTATCTCGTCCATGAGTTTTGTTTTGAATGGTATTTCATTTTGAATGCAGAAAGTTATTTCAAATTCTAAAAACTGTTTAGCAATTTCAATTGAGCAATTACTAAAACTAAACCATACTGGATTATCCATTTGTTCTATAAACTTAATCTTAAGTATCTCTTCAACATTAACCTGTGTATATCCAAGATATTCAGCTATTTCATTAAATAGTGCGAATATCTTTTTTCTTTGGTCAATAGTTATATGCCTACCATCATCAAAATACATCGTTGACTGAGAGCCAATTGCATTTGTGATCATATAACGTTGATTTTCAGACAAATCTTTAAGTCTAATGGTTATTTCATCATCATCATTAAACGATTTAATAAATCCTGTTTCTTGCATTAGTCATCACCAACTAAAACTACCTTTCGTGTTGCAATTACTTGATAATAAGGTAACTCGTCTATTTTTTTAAAACTCATATTTGTTTTTTTATGAATAGCATTCTTTAAAACCTTTTGAGTTTTTCCAGTAATCTTCTTCCCATCAATAACCGACCATACATATTGCTTGATGCGTAAATTATTCCTAGCAACAATTGCTATTACTTGTGGTTCAGTTAGTTTCATAGCGTTTGCAATTTCATTGTTCGTATATCCATTAGCTACCATTTCAGCAATATCAAATATCATTTGATTATTTGTTTTAATTTCTGGTTTAAGTTCATATTGGTGAACATCATCTATAATTCTTTTAGAAAATTTCTTTTTATGTTTTTCGCTTAAAAAAGATTTTCTGAGTTTATTTAGTTTAATATTATTGTCATTAACATTAGAAATAGACCCGAACTCTGCTTCTAGTTCCTGAATAAGTTTCAATTGTGATTCTTCCAAAATAATCACTCCTTTACATATACATTCCTAGTAAATATGTGCTTATCTACACCAAATTGTTTCTTAAATGCCGAAGGATTAGTTTTATATCCCATCTTAATTACACTATTCATTAGTTCATTCAATGTTGATGCTCTTAATACTTTGTCATCAACTACCACTTGATAATATGAATGTCTTAGTTGAGCTCTAGTTATACAAGTAAGCACGCTAGAACGTTTTGAACCGATATTTTTAGCAATTTCAGATGACTTAATATCTGGATTTTTAGCAATTTCAATTGAAATCAATTCATTCAATGTTCCGTGTTTTTTTTGAATTTTTGCAGGTGTTATAGCACCAATATGTGCATAGACATGTTCACTTTCCTTGTATACTTCTTCATCTTCTTTACCAAGAATGTCTCTACTTTGAAGTTCAACTAAATCAGGATCATCACTCGGAGCATTTTCAATAGAACCATACTTGTGTTCTATCTTTTGTATTGTTGAAATGATGTAATCATGTTCACTTGTCATTATCCTCACCACTCTTTTTATCATCATGAGTTAATTTATAGTAATTGTATTTGTTGTTGAATAACGCAATGATGATGTACTCTGCTACATCCTTGATTAAGTTACAAACAATAGATACAAATACAATCGCAATTCCAGATACTATAAGCCAATAAACTAAATCTGATATTCTCATTCTGCTATTCCTTCTTCATCTAAAATTTGAATTATTTGATCACCATTTTGTCTAACTGAAGTTATGTTAGATGCATAATAATCTCTTGTTCTAATATTTAATGAATTATCTAGATACATTTCTTGCACAACTGCATTTAGCAGTCGATTGTTAGCTTTGATTTTTTCAATTAGTTCTTCTTTTTTCATTGTGTTCTCCTTATGCGTAAATTTCATAGTCAAATTCATATGGACTATCTAGATAACTAACTTTGAACCAACGCATTTCATCTTCTGTAAAAAAGCTAGCTTTATCTTCACTATCAACTAGTGAAATCTTGTAAATGTTGCCTTTAAACCATTCCCATTTGTTTCCTTTTAGAACTTTTAATTTGTACATCTAGAAATCCACCAGCCTTTTGTCTTTTGTTTTTTCAGTAAATTTAATCAAGTGTCCTTGAACACCTTTTTCCATCCTTGATACAAGTTTAGGATTATACATAGCTTCTAACTCTTTAGCATTCAAATTGGTTGTGATGATTGTTCTTGATCTTGCATTTAAGATTCCAAATAAAATTTTTTGTACAAAATCACTAGCTGACTTATCCCTATTAATACTTGCTTCACTGCCTAGGTCATCTAAGACAAGTAAATCAACATTAGTGAGCAATCTAACCATATTTCCTTCCGAATATTTGTTATCAGAATAATTAAAGCTATCCTTGATTCTTCTAAATAACTCGTCAACTGATACAAACAAACATGATTGAGGCTTTTCTGAAGTATTATTGACTGCTTTTAACATTGATAAAGCTAGGTGAGATTTACCTCTTCCAGGTTCTCCAGTAAGCAATGTATTAAATTGATTATCTTTATTTAGGTATTGATAAGCAGATTGTTTAGCAACATGCAAAGCTTGCTTTTGTTCGTCATTCGTAACTTCAAAATTATCAAAAGTAGCATCTTTTAAATCACTGTCAGTCATAATGCTGTCTTTAGCTAAAACTTTACTTGTGCGCCTTTTTTTAATCTGGTTCGTATATTTAATCGTTAACTCTTTTTCTTTCGTTTCATGCTCGTTTTTTTGGCATATAGGACAAAATGGTTGTTCTTTTGAAACGTCGAAAATAATCTTATTAACATGATGCTTTGAACATTTTTCATCAGTAACCGTTGTATGCTTGTTTAAAAAATCATTAAACATGTTAGAAGTCGATTCCATGTACCTCACCACCTGTATTTCTTGTATCTACTTTTTCATTTAGGTAACCATCAATTTTTGATGCTCTAAATAATGTCTCAATCCTTAAATATTTATCCATGTTAGTGTTAAGCCATGATGCACATTTGTTATCAATAACACGCTTTAGATCATCAATTGAATAGTCATTCAATCTAGCTTCTATTGTTTTGTAATTAGATTGTGTGTTTCTGAAGTGTTTATCAGCTTTATCATTCAAGTAAGCGATTATTTCTTTTGCGTCACTATGGTCGTGTTCGTTAGAACTCGACATATTACTTGTAGTAATCTCTGTAGTACTCTCTGTGTAGTCTATGGTATTGGTGGTGTCATTTTGCACCAATCCATTGGCGCAATTTGAGCTTCTCGTTGGTTCATTTTGAACCAATCGTTGGCTCAACCCCTTATTTAAATTGTCATAGTCAATTGAGTACCAATTTGTCTTATCAAATCCAGCTTTATTGAACCTATCTACAATTAAATAATCTTTTTTTTGTAAATTAGAAATTGTTCTTTTAATTGTACTTAATGACCAAAACGGCATTTGTTCTTTCCATGAGTTATAAGTGTTATAGACCCACTTTTTTCCGTTAACAACGTGATTAGACTTCTGTAACCAGTAATGAAGCTGTTGCAAAAATATTGATTCATTTAAGCCAATCTTTGTTGCTAATTCAGGTCTAATAACTAATGGTCTTTCATTAAACAAATAGTTATCTGACATGTTTATCACGCTTTCTATCTTTTAATTCGTGATAGATATAATTAGCATTCCATCCTATTAAAATGCTGCAAAAAATTAAAATAATGATGCTGATAGCAATACTTATCATTCTTTAATCCTCCTAAAAAGGTAAATCATCATCAGTGATGTTAACTTGATCACTTTGATTTCCAAACGGTGACATATTATTTTGTTGTGATTGTTGAACATGATTGTCTTGTCTTGGTTCTAACAATGCAAAATTTTCTACTACTACTTCAGTAACATATACTCTTTGTCCTTGTTGATTCTCATAATTTCTTGTTTGAATACGTCCATCAATACCAACCAAAGAACCTTTGCGGGTGAAGTTAGCAAAATTTTCAGCAGATTTACGCCAAATAACACAGTTGATAAAATCAGCTTCTCTCTCACCTTGTTGATTGGTAAAAGCTCTATTAACTGCTAACGTGAAGTTAGCAACTGCATTACCTGATTGAGAATATCTAAGTTCTGCATCCTTTGTCAGTCTTCCTGTAAGTATTGTTCTGTTAATCATTTGTAATTGCTCCTAACTTTGTAATTTGTCCTTTTACTTCTGCTTCTACATAACTATTAAGGTTGGCTAGATCATTTGCTCTACACTTTTTAATATCGTCAATCTTGTATATTTGCTTTGCTTTAACAAATATTTGTTGAGCATTTTGCTTACCAATTTTATTGATAGCTTGTTTTGCATTATTGTTATATCTAACTTCTTCAGCCATTAGTTTTTCAGATTCATTTAACGGCTTTGATTGGCTAGTATTTCTTTTAGTGATTGCTTGACTTGCTTTCGGTTGTTGTTGATAATTACGCTTTTGATATCCGTTATTTTGCTTGTTATATCCATTCTTTGAAACGTTTGATGCGTTATTACCATCGTCATCTTCATCGGCGACAATCGCTAAATTTGTAGTTAATGCATAACGTCTTGCATAAGTTGATGCTGATCCAACTCCCTGAGCAGTAATTTTTTCAAGTGGTAACACAATCGGGTTAAACTTAATCATCCCTAAATTTGAAATGATAATTGTTTGAACAGATAGTGTTTTACCTTCGTTATTAATCCCAAAGTCTTGGAAAAAAGATAATCCTAATGGTTCTAATGCTTCGACAGCAGTTTCTTGTACGCTTTGTAGTGAAGCATAACTGCTTTTACTAAATGGATTATTTTTGTCTTTTTTCGGCTGCTTAACATTCTTTTGGAACTCAACCATTTTCTTCATCAATTCAAACTTGTCTTTATCTTCTTTGACTACGAATTCCACTATGATCAACTCCTATTCTGCTAATTTAAAATTAATATCATGTTCTTCCATGAATTTAGCTAAACTAACTAAGTCTTCATGCTTACCGGTAACAACAAGATTGTATGTTTCTAGTTTTTCAACTTCTCCAGTTTCTGTATCAACTCTTTTGTCGTCGACAACTTTAGTTCTTGCTTTTTTAGCTTCTTTCATTGCTTTGATTTCAGCATTCATTGCTTCTTGTCGTTTCTTGTTTCTTTCAACGTCCTGTTGCATTCTTTGAACTACTTCAACAGATGATGCACCCATATTTAATTGATAAATATATGAATCTGGATTTACCTCTAACTGCTTAGCAAATGCTTTGACGTTTGCTACATCAATTTCAAAACGGCTAATTTCAGCGTCTTGTAATTTAATTGCTTGGATTGCTTCATCTTGCCACGTCTTTTTACTAGTTGATTTATTCAACCATTTTGGATTAATGATGATGTCTTTAGCATCTGCTTTATGTTCTTTACAAACTTCTTCAATGAATGATCTAATTTGTTCTTCTTTTTGCTTTGCTAATCTTTCATCATAATCATTCAACTGTAGTTTTAGATTATTAATGGCATCATTTAACGGTGCTTCAATGTCCTTAATGGACTTTTCAAATTCTTTAAGTGGAATTTGATATTGTTTCTTGTAATCCTTACGCTTATCTTCTAGTTGCTTTAACAATCCATTAAGTTCTGTTTTAGTTTTTTTATCGTCTTTTACAGTATCGTCAGTGATAATTAAGTCTTTATATTTATCTGCGACTTCACTTACTGCATTTCTTAATAATTCTGAGTTTTTTAACTCCAATTTACCTACTTGATAGTCTACTGTTACGTTATTACTAATTTCTTGCATTTTATTTCCTCCATTACAAATCTTGAATTCTTTGACCATCTTCAGTAGAATTGAAGTTAATCAAAGCATTTGATGTTATTGCAAATCGGTCGTTGATGCCCCACGCATTAACGGCTTTTTTTGTACTTTTTAATTGCTTCTTCTTTAAGTAGATGCAAAATTTCATAAATGAATTTAAAAACATCAGCAAACTTCTCCTTTCTTTCCATAACGAATATTGTTGTTGGTACAGCGAACAGCCATCCCAAAATGAATTCCATCGTTGAAAGTTGCCATTCTGCAGATGTCATTGTTTAATCATCCTTTCTTTAGCAATTTGTTGATCAAGTTTTCTTTGAAGAATTTTTACTTCTTCTTTTAAGTTTTTAATTTTAATTTTTTGTGATTCTAGAATTTCTAACAAGTCTCTATTTGCTTGATAATTTTTCATTTTAGATCGTCCTTTTTTGTTATTTATAGTTGTATAATTTACTTATCTTCATGTGAAAGGAGGTGTTTTTATGAAACTAAATCACGAATGTGTAAGAAAGTGTCTGCTGGTACTTGAAGAGAATATTGGTGTGACAAATGCTGTAGACTCAAACAAACTCATTAATACATTAGACTATGACAAAGATGAAGCCTTCTATGCCTTACAAAAACTATCTGAAGAGGGATTCATAATTGGAGGCCCAACTGTTTTATATACTATTGGAGAAGCACAGAAACACTGTGCGCCCATTACTGGTATAACTTGGAAAGGACATGAATACTTAGATACAATAAGAGATGACAAAATTTGGAAAAAAGCTAAATCAGCAACCTCTTCATTAAAAAGTGTTTCATTATCAGTGATGAAAGATGTTGCTTCCCATTTTCTTACTGAATATATCAAAGGAAATCTAATGTAAATTTATTACTAACGGAAAGAAGTGAGAAAAATGTATTTTGTTATAAGAAGATCATCAAATAACCAATACTATTTTGTTATAAAATCTGAAAATCATGAGATTGTTGCAACTAGTGAAACATATATTTATAAAGCCAGTGCAGAATTGACAATTGATTCAATAAAGAGAGAAATCAACTATAATTCTGATGTAATTGATACAACTGTGTAACTTTGTTTGCCAGACTATTTAATCTAGCAGCATTTTCGATGAGTACACTTTGTGATTCCTTTTTATTATTTAGATTCATTGATTGAAGCTGTCTAATAATGATGCTAATTTCATTATTAATGGCTTCTTTTTTTGATGCGTTCATATCTATGCCTCAACTTTCTTATTAATCAATTCCATCTTGGTTGCTGTCGAAGGTTCCCATGCGTAGATATATTGCATGACTTTTTCAAAGTCTTTATTTTTAATTTGTGATCTTGCACTAACACCAGCAATTCTCTTGATGCCGTGATTAATATCACTGAATAGCAATGAAACATTATTTTTATTCCGAGGATATCTCCTATCATCTAGGTATTCATAAACTCTTTTAGAAACTAGTCTTCCAATCACTGCATATGAACCAGTATCAAGCAAAACATTATTTTTTAAATCGTTAACATCCTTTTCAATTTCATTAACTCTTTTTACAGTTCTATTTGTAACTTCCATGGTTAACACTAATTTGTCTTCTGGAGTTTCTGGTAACTGCGTTTCATTATGTTTATTGATGTAGCTCTCCATTTTATTAAAAGCTTGGATATATTCTAGTTTGAATTCATTTGCTTTTTTTCCTGTAAAGCCAAAAGCTAATAATGTAAAACCATCTTTGTTCATGTAGTACATTGGATATTCTTGATGATTTTGTGGATGCTTGTATGTTCCCTTAGCAAACATCTTGTTTTTGGGGGTGGCATAATTTTGTGCCACCCCATTAGCTAGTAGATCTTCAATAGATTTCAAAACAATTTTGTGTTTTTTCCCAAATGTTTCTGCTACTTGTAGTGAAGTTGTAACTGCTTGGTTGTTTTTGTTTTCAATTAGTTTCATTTTTATTATTCCTTTCTGTTGTATAATTTAAATATCTCCTTGCGAAGGGAGGTGAATAAATGTATAAACGTGTGTCTGTTACAGATCAAACTGATACTGGTAGAAACACTGCCTTTCATGATAATTACACAAATACAAATATGAGTAGACAGCAATTTGTTAATGCAATTAAAAATGGAATTTACCCAAAATATATGGTTAAAAATATTAATGGCGTCCCAACACCAGTATCTAAACCTGACAGAACAACAAATAATAATTTAGGTTAATTTCCAACGTTGAATTTAACCTTATAATTGTTACTTGTTATCACATCACCATTGCCACAAATGACAGCTACGACAACGTTATTTGTATCTACAATGGTGATGTTTTTGTATTCTTTATCACAAATGATAATTTTGTTTTGAATTTTTATCCCCTCCTCATAATCACAATATCACTAAATGAGATATTTAATTGTAAATAAAAAGTCACTCAAAGAATAACTTTTGAACAGTCATGTTAAATATTTCAGCAATGATTAACATTTCATAGTCTTTAAAAGGATACTTTCCTCTTTCCTTTAAAGAATATTGTCTTGAGCTTACATTAATAGCTTTTGCCATCTGATCAACAGTTATTTCGTTAGCTAGTCTTAATCGACGAAGATTAGTTCTCTTCTTAACAAAGTCATGCTTAATTGAATTCTTTATTGCTTCTGTCATGTTGATATCATCTCCTTTCAACAGTTATAAGTATCTCACTTTGTGATAATTAAGTCAAGATATTTTTATCACTTTGTGTGATATTTTTATTTACTTTTGAGATATATCGAGATATTATAATAAGTGAAGAAAGGAGAATATCTAATGAAAAGAAATATTCTTGGTCCTTCAATTAGAGATATTCGCAAAGAAAACCATTTGACTCAAAAGCAATTAAGCGAATTGACTGGGTTTAAACAGAATACAATATCTCAACATGAAAGCCAAAAGCGTGAATTATCCGAAAATGACTTGATTAAATATGCTAAAGCATTAAATATCAACGTTGGACAATTCTATGATCGCTTAAATAATGGGTTATCAGATTCTGACAATATTGTTAATGATGAAAGCTCTAAGGTATTTAAAGATATTACCCAAGTTCCTGTTATTGGTGATATTGCTTGTGGTGATCCAATCACAGCATTACAAAACATCGAAGAATACATGCCAGCTCCTTCATCTTCATTACCTGTTGGTAACAATTTTTATCTACGTTGTGATGGAGAATCAATGAAACCAACTATCAACAATGGTTCATTGGTTCTAATTCATGAACAACCAACTGTAGAAGACGGAGAAATCGCTGCTGTACTTATCGACGGTGAGGCTACTCTAAAAAGAGTTAAACATCAGGGTAAGACAGTTATTCTGATACCAGATAACAATCAATTTAATCCCATAGTACTAACAGATGATATTGATGCAAGGATACTTGGGAAAGCTGTACAGGTTGTAAATAGTCTTTAGTAAAAAAGCAGGACATTTTCAAATGCCCTGCTTTTTTATTGTTATAAATGATATAATTATAATAATTTAATTAGGAGGTATTAATGTGGTTAAATACAGATGTCCTTGGTGTTTAAACACTTTTAACGACCAATTAAGATTCTGTCCCTATTGTGGGAAAGAAATTAGTTATTCTGAAAATGATTTAAATTCTATTAATAACAAATCTAAATCAACTACATTTTTTGAAGCTCTTAATGATTTAGGAAATGGGTTTCTTCAAATTGGTTATGGTTGCGGATGTGGCTGTTTAATGTTAATTGTATTCATTTTTATCATATTAATCATTTTATAAAATTGAATAACAACGTTTAATTATAATTATTTTCTTAAAGGAGTTTCATTATGTACTTTATTTCAATGGTGTTTGCATTTTTATTTTATGCTTCAATAGTTATCTTTTTCGTTAATCGTCATAAATACAAAAAAAGTGATTTAGCCATATATAAAAAGAATAGAAAAAAGATTCTTATTGCTATGGTTTCATCATTTTTATTAAGTGGCCTATTTTATACAATATCACCTCAATCAAAACAGGATGCTATTCAAGATGCGCGTGAGGAAAAACAAGATGATAAAAAAGACGGATCTTCAAGTTCATCTACAAAAAATGTTAAAAAAGAAACAAAAAGCTTTGATTATTCTAAATATAAAGACTTCAATTTTGAATACCCTAATAGCTTAAGTTCATATAATGAAAATGATTTTATGGCAAAAAATGTTAAATTTACTGGTAAAGTTTATGGTTTATCTGCATCGTCACTTGGATATCAAATTATATTAAAAGATAGTAAAAACCATTTAGCATATTTAACTTCAGATGGGAAACAATCTGGAAAAATAACTAGTTTTGATTCTTTAACCGTTTATGGATCAACAAATGGTACATCTAAAATAAGTAAAAACGATTTTAATCGTTTCGATAATCAAATAAAAGATAATGATTTGGGAAAGCCAACAATTTTATTAAACTCTGATAAAATCATTGTTCATCATGATACTAATATAAATTAGGAGATTTTGTATGAAAAGCAACTATTATAAACCAGTATACGATTTAATTGCAGATAAAAAT
>NZ_JAPDKO010000024.1:0-22096 GCF_030398685.1 Apilactobacillus sp. EABW-1NA | reverse complement strand
AAATAGTGTGGTGGCGATAGCTAGAAGGATACACCTGTTCCCATGCCGAACACAGAAGTTAAGCTTCTAAACGCCGATAGTAGTTGAGGGATCGCCCTCTGCAAGGGTAGGAAGTCGCCGCGCAATTTATAAAAGAGTTACCGTTTGGTAGCTCTTTTTTTGTACATTCAAAACGATACATTACTTTTTATGATAAAATTAAAGAGGTGTGCTGATCACACTTGATTAACTACAGGATTTGAATGGAAATAGAGATATTTCGTTAATCCAGGGCACACCATAATGTTAATATCTGAATTACTATCGTAAAACTACATAAAATAGTTTGTCTTTTATCGTTATTTAGGTACATTTTCATTATTGAACGGGGATATTATTCGTGATTTATGATAAAATTATATTAATACATATTAAGGAGAGGCTTCGTAATGAAGAAATTTAAAATAACACTAGGGTGGCAGATCCTAATTGGTTTAATTTTAGGTATCATCCTAGGTCTAGTGTTCTACAAGAACGCTACTGCAATTACTGCAATGCAAAGTGTTGGTACAATGTTCATTCGTTTGATTCAAATGATCGTTGTTCCAATCGTTGTTTCATGTTTAACTGTTGGGATTGCCAACATTGGTGATATCCATAAGTTAGGCCGTATTGGTGGAAAGACTATTCTATACTTCGAAATTATGACTACAATTGCCATTGTTTTAGGTTTAGTTGTTGGTAATGTTTTCCATCCTGGTGACTTCATTAACGTGCATTCATTACACGCTACTGATATTACCCAATACATGACTACCGCTAAGACTGCAAACCACACTGGAATCTGGGGTACATTAATCAACCTAATTCCGGTAAACGTATTTAACTCAATTGCTTCTGGTGATATGATGCCAATCATCGTATTCTCAGTATTCTTTGGTTTAGGTACTGCTGCAGTTGGTGAAAAGGGTAAGATTATCGTTGATTTCTTAAACGCTGTTTCACAAGTAATGTTCAAGATTACTGGTTGGATCATGAAATTATCTCCAATTGGTGTTTGTGCATTAATTGGTGTTACTCTAGCTGAACTTGGTGTTTCTGCATTAGCTCCACTAAGTTACTTCGTGCTATTAACTTACCTAACAATGATGGTATTCGTACTTGTTGTTATGGGACTAGCTGCTAGAATCTTTGGTTTCAAGATTACTGACCTTCTAAAGGTGGTTAAGGAAGAAGCCGTACTAGCATTCTCAACTGCCAGTTCAGAAGCTGCACTACCAAGAAGTATCGACAAGATGACTAAGTTTGGTGTTAGCCCATCAATCGTTTCATTCGTAATCCCAACGGGTTATACATTTAACCTTGATGGTTCAGCAATTTATCAATCACTTGCTGCATTATTCCTAGCTCAAGCATACGGAATTCACCTAAGCATTGGTCAACAACTTACTTTACTTGTTGCCCTAATGATTACTTCAAAGGGTATGGCCGGTGTTCCTGGTGCTTCATTCGTTGTGCTATTAGCAACCGTTTCAACTGTTGGTATTCCAGTTTCTGGTTTAACATTCATTGCCGGAATTGACCGTTTCATCGATATGGCCAGAACAGCAGTTAACGTTATCGGTAACTCACTAGCAACAGTGATTATTGGTAAGTCTGAAAAAGAATTCGATCCTGAAAAAGAAGCTAAATATTTACAATCAATCGGAATTCATAAATAATCAAAAAAAGACCTATTCCTTTGGGATAGGTCTTTTAAAAAAAATAATTAGACCATACTGAAAACTAAAAAACGGCATTTTTAACTAATTATCATCTTACTTGTGTAATTAATCATAAAGATTAATATAAGCGCATAGAAGCTAAAAATAGCCTATATTCGATTAGAAATTATAGACGTAACTTACTTATTTCAAAAGCGTAAATAAAAAGACCGAATCAATTTGATCCGGTCTTTTTCCTTGTGTTTAACACAAGAAAAGAGACAACCTACAAAGTTGTCTCTTTTATAATTAATATTGATACAGATAAGTAGCAATTACTTTGGCGTAAATCTACGTCCCCGCAGACTCAACGAAGATTTTTGTGTAATCTCATAATTACTCAGTTTATCTGTTCTTAAAATTTAGTAGTAGTATAAACTGTTGTCCATACCTCCCCAACTAGTTCCCTAGAAGGTGAAGCATCATCAAGCAATTATTAATATTTAATTTTAAATTACTGTTATTAGCTGCTAACATTTCACTGTTAATTAACGTTTCACCGTTAAGCATGCAGCTAAAGGATACTGAGATAACCAACAACAGTTAATTCTCCATCTAAATAATCTATATTGATTATGTTGATTTCGGGAAAATTAACTGTCAAAGGTCATCTCAATTCTATTTGTTTAGAATTGAAACAACTTCTGACATCAATTTTCCCTTGATAGAATGATCTTTCGACGCTCCTGGATCAAAAGTTAATTCAGTCATATGTTGTTCACTCCTTTTTCTAGTTTTATTACAATGTTTATTGTACACCAATTATTATATTTTGACAACATTTCACTTATAAATTGATATAAATATTTTTCATCATCTAATCAAAATGCAAAAAGAACCTAATCATATCAATGATTAGGTTCTATATTTCTATATTTCTATATTTCTGTAGTTCTATAGTTTTATAATTCTATGATTCAATATATCTATAGATTACATATCACAGTGATCCATATTTTCCATGTGGTCGTAACAAGACATACCGCTTAAGTCGAGGTCTTCGACGGCAACACCACGTTCTTTTGCGAATGCCTTCATTAAGTCATCCATCTTAGTTAGATGGAATTCTTGTGGGTGGTCTGGGTCATCGACTTGGATTTGGGCCATCATACCGCCATCTTCGTGTTCGATGATGTGGCAGTGATACATGAATACGCCGGGGTGATCGAACCACGCTTTGAAGCGGACGGTTTCATCAGGGTTCACTCCGATGGTGTCCTTTAGACCGGTTTCATTAGGGTATGGGGCATGGCCATCTCTGTCCAATACTTCAAATTGGCAACCATGCATGTGGAATGGGTGGACCATTCCGTTTTCACAGTCGTTGGTGTTGGTAACTTCCCAGATTTCGCAGTTACCCATGGTTTGTTTGGCATCGATTCTTTCCATATCAAACTTCTTACCATCTAGGGCAACTTCTTCATCCATACCGGACATAACGACTTTTCGGACGGGTGTGTTCTCAGTAACTTTGGGTGTGTTCATTTCAAATAGGGTGTCAGGAATAACGCTGTTATCTTCTGCGAATTCATGGATTCTAAAATGCATGATGGGGACATCGTCAGAATATAGGACAACTTCATCACCTGGTTTGTATTGACCGAAATCAACAACAATTTCTTGTCTTTCGGCACAGGTAATCATTAGGTGGGTAAAATTAACAGGGTGGGTTAAAAGGCTTCCGTCACCTGCGATTTGAGTGAATTCAAGGTCGTCTGAGAAGTGCAAACGCCATTCACGACGGTTGGCACCATCTAGTAGACGAAGACGAACTTTTTGGGTGGTGACGTCAAAGTATGGATTAACTGTTCCGTTAATCATTGCGGTAGGACCTTGAACGCCATCTGGGTCATAATCAGCCTTGTAATCCCATTGGTTATCTTCATGGAAACGACGATCTTGTAGGATAACGGGGATATCGTCGACACCATAAGTTCGTGGGATTGGAAGGGTTGCTTCATGTTCATCCTTGACGACAACAGCGGTAGCTAGGCCATGCCAAACTTGTTCGGCGGTTGATGGGCATGGATGAGCATGCAACCAAAGGGTAGCTGCAGGTTGATCACACTTGAAATTTAAAACCTTACTTTCACCTGGGTAGACAGGGGTGTGACAACCACCATCGATATCACCGGGAACGTTTAAACCATGCCAGTGATAGGTAGTTAATTCCGGTAATTCGTTTTTAACAGTGACGTGAATGTTCTTACCACGCTTGAATAAAATGGTTTTACCTAGTAGTGCTTGATTGTATCCCCATGTCTTAGTGGCTTTACCGGGCATAATTTGTGCTTCACCAGCTTGTGAGGTAACTGTGTAGTACATGTCAGTATCGGTCTCTTTGTCAGGGGTAAGTAATTCTGGAACCTTTAACTTTTGTTGTTCCACGTTTGGTTCTTCCAAAGGAATGTAACCACCGTCGTGCGTGTTAAAAGCGGGTTCGTAAAAGAAATAATCTGTGTAGACTTTTTCGGTAGACATAAAAAATAACCTCTCTTTTTTCAAGATTGGTTATAGTATATTCCTGTTTATATTGATTTGCAATTAATAACTATTACAAACTAGTATGTATTAAAAAAGAGACGATTTAATCGTCTCTTTTTATTGTGATCAATAATTATATTATTGTTCAGTGTACCATGGGTAATGGAAGTTACCTTCACGGTCAGTACGTTCATAAGTGTGAGCACCGAAGTAGTCACGTTGTGCTTGTAGTAAGTTAGCAGGTAATACTTCAGCACGGTATGAATCGTAGTAGTTAACAGCTGCTGAAAGTGATGGAACTGGAATACCAGCCTTAGTTGCAAGAGCAACAACATCACGAGCATCTTGTTGGTACTTGTTAGCGATTTCTGAGAAGTATGGGTCTAACAATAGGTTAGTTAGGTTTTCATCCTTTTCGAAAGCGTCAGTAATGTTTTGTAGGAATTGGGCACGAATAATGCATCCTTCACGCCAGATTTGAGCTAGTTCACCGAACTTCAAGTTCCAGTCATATTGTTCTGAAGCGAAACGTAGTTGTTCGAAACCTTGAGCGTAACTCATAATCTTACCGAAGTATAGAGCCTTACGTACACGTTCTACTAAGTCCTTCTTTTCGTCATCGTTGATGATGTCTGAAGCCTTAGGACCGTTTAATACCTTAGCTGCTGCAAGACGTTCGTCTTTTAGCATTGAGATGAAACGAGCGTATACTGATTCAGTGATAACTGATTGGTCAGTACCAACTTCCATGGCATCTTCTGATGACCACTTACCAGTACCCTTGTTAGCACCACGGTCTAAGATCATGTCAACGATAGGCTTGCTCTTGTCAGCACCTAAATCGTCTTTTCTAGTTAAGATATCAGCAGTAATTTCGATTAGGTAACTGTTTAGTTCACCTTTGTTCCATTCCTTGAAGATATCAGCTAATTCGTCAATGTCGATACCGGCACCGTTACGAAGAATGTCGTAACTTTCGTCGATTAATTGTTCATCACCGTATTCAATACCGTTGTGAACCATCTTTACGTAGTGACCTGCACCGTTAGGTCCGATGTAAGCAACACATGGCTTACCATCGCTAGCCTTAGCAGCGATTTGAGTTAAAACAGGTTCAACTAGCTTGTATGCTTCTTTTTGACCACCAGGCATTAGTGATGGACCGTGTAAAGCACCTAGTTCACCACCAGAAACACCCATACCAATAAAGTTGATACCAGATGCATCTAGTCTAGCGTTTCTTTCGATTGTGTTATGGAAGTTAGTGTTACCACCATCAATTAAGATATCACCCTTGTCTAATAAAGGTAATAGTGAGTCGATAGTTGCGTCAGTTGGCTTACCAGCCTTAACCATCATAACGATACGACGTGGAGTTTCTAGTGAGTTAACAAAATCTTCAACAGAGTAACTTGGTACCAAGTTCTTGTCTGCGTGATCCTTCATTACCGCTTCAGTCTTTGAAGCTGAACGGTTAAAAATACCTACAGTGAAGCCGCGGCTTTCAATGTTAAGGGCTAAGTTCTTACCCATAACAGCCATTCCAACAACACCAATGTTTGCTTTTGAGTCAGCCATTATAAACCTTCCTTTTTAAAGAAAATTGTGTATAAATATACACTTAGATTTTAACATTTTAATGATTAAATGTCATATAAATTATTTTTTTGAGTTAAAAACCCAAGCTCTGCCATCACGAGCTAGTAATTCGTCGGCAGCATCAGGTCCCATTGAACCTGGTGTGTAGTTAGGGAAGTCTGGTTTGTCAGTATCCCAAACGTGTCTGATAACATCGGCGAATTCCCAAGCACGACTTACTTCGTCCCAACTGGCAAAGTTAGTAGCGTTACCTAAGATAGCATCGTGGATTAAACGTTCGTATGGTTCTGGAGTAGCAGCCTTTTCTTCATCACTTTGAGTGTGAGTTAAGTCTAGTGGTTGCATTTCCATACCTTGACCAGCTTGCTTTCCGTTTAGACGTAGGATGATCTTGTTAACAGGGTCTACGAATAAAGTAAGCACGTTGTTGTTTAATTCGCTTTCAGTTCCTTTAGCAGCTGCAAAGATGTCTACTAGCGGTTTCTTGAATACAACATCGATTCTAGTAAACTTGTCAGTTAGCATCTTACCAGTTCTGATGTAGAAAGGAACGTTCTTCCAACGTTTGTTTTCGAACAATACTTTACCGGCAACGTAAGTTTCGGTAATTGAATCGTTAGGAACGTTGTCTTCGTGACGGTAATCTCTTTGGTCACCGTTTGCACCATATTGTCCACGAACGAAGTTTTGACGAGCTTCGTCTTCAGTGTAAACATGCATGCTTCTTAGTGCACGAATCTTTTCTCTGCGGATGTCTACGTCCTTGAATGAAATAGGGTCTTCCATTGCAAGAATAGTAAGCATTTGCATAGTGTGGTTTTGTACCATATCACGTAGGGCACCTGAACCATCATAGTATCCGGCACGTTCTTCAACACCTAGCTTTTCAGCAAGGGTTACTTGAATGTTGTCAATGTACTTGTTGTTCCAAATACCTTCGATTAGTGGGTTCCCAAAACGTAATGCAATAATGTTTTGAACCATTTCTTTACCCAAGTAATGATCAATTCTGTAAACTTGGTTTTCGTTAAATGATTTAGCCAAAGCATTGTTCAATTCTTCAGCTGTGTCGTAGTCACGTCCGAATGGTTTTTCGATAATTAAACGGTTGAAACCGCCATTGTCTGATAAACAATTGTGGGCTTTTAAGTTTTTAGCTACAGTTCCAAAGAAGTTAGGAGCCATGGAAATGTAGAAGATACGATTTCCTTCAATATCATATTGTTGGTCTAACTTGTTTGCGTAGTCACTTAATGCGTCGTAATGTTCTGGATTAGTTACGTCGTGTGACATGTAGTAAAAATGACTAGCGAAAGCTTTTGCTTGTTCTTCGCTGTCAGCGTTGGCGCTTACAGAGTCCAAGATTACTTCGCGGAACTTTTCGTCGCTCCATTCACGACGACCAGTACCGATTAATGCAAAGTGATCGTTATCTACGTAACCTTTTTTGTATAGGTTAAAAATAGATGGATATAATTTACGTTTAGCTAGGTCACCTGTTGCACCAAAAAGCATGAACAAGGCACGAGTTGCTGTTGCCAATTACCGTCACTCCTTATAGAAAAATTTTAACGAATCAAATGAAATATATTCATTTTCGGTTAATAATACAAGGCTATTATATAACACCATGCTAAATTAAAAAAGTGTTTTTAATCCATAGCACAAAAGAAATGTAAACGCTTTACTAAAATTTAATAATTTAAACATCTCTTAATGGATATTATGCTCTCAAATGAATTATAATTGTTGTTAGAACATTTGAATAAGGGGGAGGATTCATGAAGAAAAGAACAGAATTAGGACTTCGTTTAGTATTTTTCTATTCACTACTGTTAAATTCCGGTGCTGCATTCATGTGGCCACTAGTAACGATGTATATCGATGACTATTTACATAAGTCACTACTAGTGTCGGGGGTATCATTACTATTTATTTCCGGTTTTACCATTATTGGTAATTACATCGGGGGTTATCTATTTGATCATTGGTCAGCGTACAAAGCGGCCTTGATTGGTATTACCGTCTCGACGTCCGCCATTTTAGCATTAATTTTCTTTCATGGATGGCCTACCTTTGCGATTCTAATGGTAGTTTTAGGGTTTGGAGATGGGATTAACCTAACACTTCTAAACTCATATGCTACCAACGTTAAGAGTAAGGACACCAGAACGGTATTCAACATCCTATATGTTGGATTAAACATCGGGGTCGTAATCGGAACTGCGATGGTTGGATACCTACTAAAATACGGTGTCGCCATTGTCTTTATGACCGCAGCGGTATTTTACATCTTGCTATGGTTGCTTACTTTTGTATACTTCAACATCGACTTTTCAGACTACGATAACAGTATTCCAAAAGAAGAAATCAAGGAAGAAAAAGAGGGGATTATTAAGTCCAACGTTCGACTAATCTATCCAATCTGTATCATGGTATTTACCGTCTACTTGAGTTATACATTGTGGGAAAGCGTCATGTCAGTCCACATGGTTAAAATGGGGATTCCGTTTGAAGCATACTCAATGCTTTGGACAGTTAATGGTCTAATGATTGTATTTGGACAACCTATATTAAATTACGTAAGTAAACGACTAAAAATTCATTTAAATCACCAAGTTTTCTTGGGAGTATTCATCTTCGCAATTTCGTTTTACTTCCTAGTTTACGCAAAGACTTTCCCAGTCTTTTTAGCCATCATGATTTTCCTAACATTTGGTGAAATGTTGGGACTACCTGATGTGCCAGCTTGGATTGATCAACTATCGACCAAGTCGGAAAAGGGTAAGTATCAAGGGATGTTCAATGCGTTGATGTCAGCCGGCCGTGCAATCAGTCCACTATTTGCCGGATTGTTTGTTGAAGGCTTTGGCTACAATCCATTGTTCATCTTCGTTACCGTCTTAATGCTAATCGCATTATTCTCGGTTATGATTATCAGTCGTAAAACAGAATAATCAAAATAAAAAAGGGTTCGTTTCGATATGAAACGAATCCTTTTTTATTTATCGTATTGTTTTAATTCATCATAGACTCTGACCACGTCTCGATCAGTTCCACGAAGTTCAAAGTCGGTCACAAATGGTGCGTTGAATTGTTTAGCGTAACGTTTGGCAGTTAGACAGTATTGCTCGTTGAAATTCTTGTTACCAGAACCGATAACCCCAATGCAGTATTTAGCGTTGTCGTTGTAGTCGATGTATTCGCCTAAAGTGTTGGTCATCATTTCTTTGACGCCGTTATCAATGCCGTTGCCGCCATCTAGGTAGGTAGGAACGAATGCGAAGAAATTGCCGGTTTCATCAGCGAAGTCTGATTGATCAGTGATTTCCTCTAACTCAATTAACGGGTTATTGTCGTCGTCATTATGTACGTTTTTAGCATATTCTTGTAAGTTGGTCACAAAGTTACGCGTGTTACCAGCCACTGAAATATATAGGATTCTAATTGGTTTCAATGTTTAGCTTCCTTTCAAGGCAAAATAAAAAATCTGTTAGGAATATATTCTAACAGATTTAAAAATTATATATTAGTCTTTACTTTCTTCATCTTTTTGTTCTTCAGATGATTTTTCAGCCATAGCCTCGTGGTTATCACGTAAATCGTCTACTTCGAATAAATCGATAAATGAGTTTTCAAAGTGTAATACCTTAAATGTGAAAGTATCTACCTTGAATTCTGTACCAGGTTTGATTTGAATACCTGGGTTATTGTCGATAAAGTAACCGGAAAGGGTAACACTATCTGATTTGCTGAAGTCTTTGATTTCAGTCTTGAAGTAACGTTCAAAATCATAAGTAGTCATCTTACCACTTACTTGGTAAGTACCCTTAGGTTGCTTGAAGACGTATTCATTGGTTGCTGGATCGATTTCGTCTCGAACAGTACCGAATAGTTCTTCATAAATATCTTTATCAGTAATAATACCTGAAGTACCACCATATTCATCAACTACGACAACAATAGGAGTTCTCATAGTAATCATCTTTTGAAGCACTTCAGTAATCTTCATTGTTTCAGGAACAGTTCCAATATCACGAATTAGACGTTCAACTGGAATGTTTGAGTTCACTCTTGATTGACGAACAAGGTCGTAACAGTAAACGTAACCTAGAATGTTATCTTTGTTGTTATCGATAACAACTGGGATACGACTGAATTTTGATTGTAGGTATACTGTGATGGCATCGTCTACTAAAGTATTGATGTCCATAACAGTCAATTGAGTTCTATCAATCATGATGTCTTTGGCAACTTTATCGTTAAAGTCGAAGGCACGTTGCATGTATAGGTAATCGTATTTTTCAAGATCACCATTTTCAACGGCTTCCTTTGAGATGCTTAGGATTTCAGCTTGTGACATTGATTCGTCACTTTCGTCTGTCATCTTAAGACCCATTAACTTAACAACACCAGCAGCACTGACGTTGATAGCCCATACACCAGGATAGAAAATTGTGTGGAAGTAATGAAGTGGAGTAGCCACGTAACCTAGAATTCTTCTAGGCATGGCGATACTGATGTTCTTAGGTACAACTTCAGTAAACACCACTTCTAAATAGGTAAGAATCAAGATACCAATTACACCACCAATGGCGTGAGCGGTACCAGCAGTGACCCATCCAGATTTTAATTCAAGTAAATCAAAAATGGCGTCAACGATAAGACTTTCACCAACCCAACCCATGATGATACCACAGACGGATACACCCACTTGGGTGGTTGATAAATAGTCATTTAGGTTAGTGATCATGTGCATTTCACGAGCAAGCTTCTTTGACTTACCCTTATTTTCTTCTTCTTCTTCCAACATACTGTATCTGGTTTGCACTAAGGCAAATTCACAGGCAACAAAGTAAGCGGCGAAGAAGAATGCAATCAATACAATAACGATTTGAAAGAATATCGCACCACTATCCAACAGAACATTCCCCGTTTCTTAATAAAATTTATATAATGTCTACATTATACCTTTTATGTTTATTTTTTTTAAGTGATTTAATGAATATAATAACCTATTTTCACTAAAAAAGATTTAAAAAAGTTAAACTTTAGGCAAAAATTTAACTTTTATTCTACGTATATAGTGTTACACATTTGCTTCAGCAATTAAACTAGCTAGCTTATCTCTATTCCATAGGTCGATGTCTAACTTTTCGCTCGCTGAGATGGCGTGAGGGGTGAAGTAGCTGTTGGTAATGACCACGGCCTTCTTAGAATTGTAGTAACTACGCCCTGAGTTGGCCTCTTGGACCGCCTTAATGCCGACGGGACTGGCGTATAGTTTGCATTGAAATACATAACTGGTGTCACCATTTTTGGCGTAGACGTCGACACCGAAGTCGCTGCTACCCTGAGTGCGTTTGATATCTGAGAAACCAAGTGCCTTAAGCAAGTCACAGGTAAATGTCTCAAACTGATAACCGTCGAAGTTATCAATTGTGGCCAGTTTTTGTTTGGATTGATAATCCATAAATGATTGATACTCGTCGGTCACATGGGCGTCTGCTAGTTGATCTCTTTGGTCTTGGAGACGCTTGATGTCTTCTACTAGGATATCGTGTTTTTCAGTTAACTCATTTAGCTGTTGGTATTTGATGTTGAGTTCATTGATTTGCTTACTCAACTGATTACGGTAGGCCTTTTGCGACTCAATGCGTTCGTTCATCTCGTCTAATTGACGCTTTAACATTGATAGTTCGTTTAGATAGGGCGTCGTTTGGGCCTGGTATTTCTGTCTGGAAATGTCGACGGATTGATTTTGATACGTCATCTGATTTGAAACGACGGGTGTCTTTTTAAACGTATATGTTTGATGACGACTGAGGTTGTTTTTGATGGTTTTAATAAAGTTTTTGTCTGATTTTGGTAGGATGCAGTAGCCAATGACAAGCAGGGTAAATGCGATGCACAGTGCTGTCAGCTGATTGTAAACCTTTGATAGGTGCACCATGGCTACCACGATGTCGATTATTTTCAATATAATTAGGATACATATAAATCGACGAATGAAGTGACTGATTTTCACGTCTAAACTTCCTTTTTAAGATTTGATAATAACCCTATTTTATCAGATTTGACGCGGTTTCTCTATATTCTGAAGAACGTTTGTTCTATATAAATGCAAAAAGTAATATCTCAGTAAACTAATTATGGAGAACGCAAAAGGTGTAGATCACTTAATTACTGGTCTGCGTCTTTATATGTATAAATATTCAAAAAATAAAAAATATTTTAATTTAAGTAGCAAATAATTCTATAATGATCTTATGTAAAAGCTTATTGGACAATGATTTCAAAATTATGATACTTTGTGTGAGTTACATAATTATTTTTTTGGAGGATTTCATTTTGAAATTAAACAAGTCTTTAAAAAGAAATAGAAAAATATTTATTGCAGTAGACCTTGTACTTACATTCTTAGTTGCTGCTTCTGCTGGATATTTATCAGGTAAATTTAATTTTTCTTCAAGTCAGAACATTATAGCTATTATTGTTGTAGTGATTATAATATTAATGATAAGTCATATAACGCGTTTGAATATGAACGATAACGATAAAAAGAAATAATTTAATTAGTAAAAATTAAATATATTTTTTAAGCATGATATCTATTAACTGTACAAAATATAATAGACATCATGCTTTTTATATATCTTATGATTAGGTACCTATTCAAGGTTTGGATAGATCATTTATCAAATTGCAAAATAAATTATATAAGAAGATATAACAATAAAAAGAGATACTGAAAACAAAGAATTTATAATAATAACCAAGCACTGATTAAATAAATTGTGCAAATAAATTAATAATTATTTGCATAGTGCTTATGATGCCATTGATAGGCACTTTTCGCATGCAAATAAGTTATGCAATAAATGTATTTTAACAATACGAATTTGACAAAAACGTTTCAGGACTACATATATAAATAAGACACCCCTTTAGAAATAGGTGTCTTATCTTCAAACTATTTATTCTTTTTTCGATTCATATGATTTATTAATAGTCCAATAATATTAAGGATAAATAGAATTAATAAAATAACATTTTTATACGGATAATCAACAATAAAATACAATATCGATAATACAGATATGATTATTAAATTGACGAATGCAAATATTCTATTGTTCATTTTTATACCACCTTTAAACACATAGACGAAATTTTTATCCTATTGGAAGTTAACACTCCAATATTCCACAAATGGTGAATGATTAAATGCAATTCCACCAGGCATATCCTCCAAGGACTTTCCTAGAGCTTGTGCAATAGCAGCAAAAAGTCCAAGTGACGCTGTTACTCCTTGTAAAGTCGGAACAACTGCAGTGACTGCAGTACCCCATCCTGCATACACTCCAACTTGTGAAAGGATTCTACCTATTTTGTGAAGATCTGATTTTGAAACATGAACCCTTTGTCCCCACCAATAATTGCGAACATATGTCTTACCTTCATGGAATCTAAATCTGTAGGAAAGATTATCATCATCTTCTTTTACTTCAGGAACTGTAACAACAGACTTAGAAGATTTTTGAACGAGCACGTCGTTATACATCTTACTTTGAACAATGTTTTTATTTTGATCTTTAATAATATTCTTTAGTTCTTTAATTTCATCTTTACTTGCGTTTGATGGTAAAGATGAGTAATTAATTTTGTATTCACCATCATTTGTTAAGTAGATTGAACTATTAAATTTTTGTACAAATTGGTTATAATTATTATCATTGCTGAATTTATAACCAACACTAATATTAGTAGATAATGATGTTTGAGCTTTATTTGTATTTTTTGGTACACTTCTGCTTACTTCATTTGCGCTTACAATATTAACTGTAGAAGTTACTGCAACAGTTGCTAAAGTAGTAGCTGATAACGATAGGATACCAATATTGTAAATAGTAGTTTTAAGAGTTTTTTTCATTATAAAGACCCTCTTTCAGCAATGATTTTATATTGTTATTAAACAATCTCTAATAACATCTATTAGTATATCATGAAAATCACATTATAAAATTTTAATAAATATAAATAATCATTAAATAAATCGATTGGTTTTATATAACTTTCTAATTAAAAAAAGAAAAGATAAAAAGGAAATGATAATAATGCAATATGGATATGCAAGGGTTAGCACCTTAGGTCAATCGCTAGATAATCAAATCCAGGATCTTAGGGATAATGGTGTATTAAAAAAGAACATCTACACTGATAAATACACTGGTACTAGTACGGATAGAGTAGGATTCCAAAAGTTATTAGATACTTTAAAATCAGATGATACTTTGGTGGTTACTAAACTAGATCGACTAGCTAGAAATACCAGAGAAGCTCTTAATGTACTTAACGAATTACAAGACAAAAACATTAAGATCAATATTTTAAATCTTGGAATTATTGATAATTCATCGATTGGAAAATTTACAACAACCGTTTTACTAGCTGTTGCCGAAATGGAAAGAGATATGATTGTAAATCGAACCCAAGAGGGCAAAAAATATGCCAAAAAACATAATCCTAATTACCGAGAGGGACGCAGGACGCGTCTCACAGGAAAGAATAAGGACAAGTACCCAGCTATTTATGAATATAAGCAGTCTCACACGGCTGAGGAGACCGCAAAAGCATTTGGAATATCTGTTAGAACGGTTTTCTATGTAAATTCAATTTTTAAAGATAGCGGAAAGTAATAGGTGTGATAATTTGCTATGCAATACACCCATTTAAACAAAAACAACACCCCATCACTGCCAATAAGGCAATGGTGGGGTGTTGTTTAGTATATTATGATACATGAATATTCTACTATCAAAACATTTAATATAAGTAAAATTAATTATATATTATAAAAACATTAAAAACATTAAAAAAATTATAATTAAGTTGCTTTTATTTAATTTAAGTTTTAGCATACTTTAAAAGTAGTTTTATCTTATATATTGGAGGTCAATTAATATGAGCGTTGTTATTATAAACAGATGGTTAGATAACTTTTGTGACTATTCAAAAATTATAAAAAATAGAAATATAATTTATATTACAAATAAAGATGGAAGTCAGTACGTGAATCAGTATGATCATAACGCTAAAAATATTGTTTTAGATGATTTAAACAATTATTCTTCTCTAAAAAAGGCTGTAGAAAATATACTAATTAAAGACAAAATTGAACTAATTATTGCAATGTCTGAAAACGATATTGCTAATGCAGGGCACCTTAGAACAGACTTTGGAATTAAAGGTATGGATTATGATACATCCAAAAAATTTACAAATAAAACTTACATGAAAAAGGCTTTAAAGAACACTAATATTTTTTATCCAAAATTTGGAGAATTAAAATACATCGAACATTATAACTTCAATTATCCAATAGTTTTAAAACCCAAAAATGGTAATTCCAGTAAAGGTGTAACTATTGTTAAAAATTCTAATGAACTTTTGAGTTTTATTACTCATTGTAAAAATATTGAAAATTATGAATTTGAAGAATATATAAGTGGAGATATTTATCATGTAGATGGATATGTAAGTAAAGGAAAACTAAAATTCTGTAAACCTTCTCGTTATATAAATACTCCATTACAGTATGAAACAAATAATTCACCCTTAGGTTCTCAATTAATTTTGGATAAAAATTTTGATTTAAAAGTTTTTAATTTTACAAAAGATGTACTGAAAACATTAGGACTCAAAAATAGTGTTTTTCATTTAGAATTTATATATCACAATGGTAACTTATTTTTTTTAGAAGTTGGAGCAAGACAAGGTGGAGGAGAAATTGTTCCACTATATAAGCAAGTTTTCGGAATAGATCTTGTAAAAATACTTCTAAAAACACAGCTATTAGAAAATATAGATGAAAGACCTATAAGGAAAGAAAAATCCGGCGGTTATTTATTGTTCCCTGTTCCAAATAATGCTCCTTGTATTGTTAATAAGGTAACTAAAATTAATAATATTAAAACTATCAAGTATCAAATTTCTCCAAATATAGGTGAAAAATTAACAAAAAATGGAGGATATTATTTTAACTCAGGAAGATTTTTATTCATAGGAGATTTCATTACGATTAAAAAAGATATAAAAAGAGTAATTGATGAATTTAAAATTTATACGGAGAAAATAAAATGAAAAGATTATTAATATTCGAACCAAATACAACGTCAGGTATTAAAATTGTGAATACTGCTAAAAATATGGGAATTTATGTTATAGCAGTAACATCAGAGAATTTGTTTAAGACAATCTATCCGAAGGATTTAAAAAATAATATTGATGAATATGTTTTTTGTAATTTTAATAATAGAGAAGAGAATATAAAAGATATTTTCAAAACAGTTAAAAATTATGGAATTAATGGTGTAGTTTCAGGTTTTGAATTTTTCTCAGATTGGGCTATTTCATTAGCTCATTTATTAAATGTTCCAACAAATAATTATAAAAATGTAGAAGTTTTCAGAGACAAATTGCTAATGTCCAGGCTTTTTAAAAAGTATCATATTCCTAGCCCAAAAACTTTTACTATATCAAGTTCAAAAAGCGTAAAAATACAAGATTTCCCTATTTTAATTAAACCAAGTAATAATGCAGGTTCTTTTGGCGTTATTAAAGTTAATAATAAAAAGGAACTTGATCTAGCTATTAAAAATATAAAAGAAAATGATACCGAGTTCCCACATGGATTTAAGTTGAATAGTAAAATAATATGCCAAGAAATACTTGTAGGTCCTGAAATTAGTGTCGAAGTTATTGCTAATAAAGGACAATTTCATTTATTAGCTTTTACAGAAAAAATAACTACAAAGGGTAAATATTCTGCAGAATTAGGTCATATAATCCCAGCCCCTATAGACAAATATAAATCATTTGAAATACTAGATAATGTTTTTTCAGCAATGAGGGTAATGGGTTTTATTAATGGAGTAGCTCATGCAGAATTAATAATCACTAATAATGGCCCAAGAATAATTGAAATAGGAGCAAGGTTGCCAGGAGACTTTATTCCAGATTTATTAGAAAAAGCATTGGGAATTAATGAAGCAAAATTATATATAGAATCTGTTATGGGAAATGACATTAATATAAAACATACAAAGGAAGGTTTTGCAGGTATAAATTTCATAACAACAAATAAAAAAATCAAATTTAAAAAAATATCTTGTACTAAGCAATTATCAAATGATACCAGTTTATTAATATATTCAAAAAAGGGAGACATAATCAATCCCACTCACGATAATATGTCTAGAATTGGTCATATTTCAACTTATGCCGATAGCTATTTACAATTAATTAATAAATTGAACATTGAAAGTAATAAATTATTTTTAGAAAGTGATTAGGGAGTGATTATGTTGAAAAAAATTGCATTTATAAGATCTATAGATATAAAACAAGCAGAGCCTACAATATCACAACTAAAAAATGATTTTATAAAAAACAATAAAATTGATTTTAAAATATATTATTCTGGAAACAAATTAGACGATCCTTCTTTATCAGAAAACATAGAAACGTTTGATAAAAATATTAAAATTGAAGAATTAGCATATAAGATATTCAAATGGAAACCTGATCTGGTTGTATCAATATCTTTACCTGACAATAATGCTGTAAGAGATGCGGTGCTAAAAGAATACTTGTATAAAAAATACAATATTAAAATGGTTATGCATCCAATTAAATCTACCTTACTTTTAGGAAATAAGTGGGATACAAATTTTTGGTTAAGAAGTATGAATTTTAATACATCAAATGCAATTCATATTTCATCAGAAATGATTAATAATCTTCATAATAATTATGAAGATTATAAATACTATTTTGATGCAATATCAACATCAATATCTAATATGAAGAAACCATTATTCGTAAAACCATTAAGAAATTCTATGTCTATAGGAGTAAAAGTATTTAATGATGATAAGGACATTATAGATTATATTTATAAAAATAAAGACCAAGACTATATAATTGAAGAAAAAATAAATGGTCAACTATACGGTATGGAAGCACTCATAAAAAACAAGAACATTTTTTTTCAACCTTTGGTAAAAAAATGTTCTTTAGAAGGAGGAGCTTTAATGCCCTTTGGACATTTAAGATATGGAAACATAGTAATTGATAATGATATATATAATAAGATCACTAAACAAATTACAGAAATAACTAAGAAACTTAAATTACAAGGATCTGTTGAGTTTGAATTTATTGTAGAAAAGAAAGAATTTAAATTTGTTGAAATTAACCCTAGAATTTCTGGAATGACAAATCTATCATCATCAATATCTAATATAAATACATTTTCATGGCTAATAAATTCAAATATTACAAAAAAGAACATAAATAAAAAAATAAATAATTTTATTATAGCTGAAATTCCATTAGATAGTGTTTCTGAAAATTTTTATAAAAATTATAAAAAACTAAAAAAAGTCATAAGTATACAAAATGTAACATATCATAATGGAGAAAAAAGTTGGAAGGCTCTGTTTAAAGGTAAAAGTCTAGAAAAAATTTACTTATACATTAATAATCTTCAAAAAAAGGGAGACATTAAGATCCCCTTAAACATAAAAAAAGAATTTGAAAAAGAACTATTTTTTTAATAAAGAGGGAATAATTATGAAAATTTATTTTGCAGGATCAATAAGAGGTGGCAGAGAAGATGTTTCGGTTTATAACAATATAATTAAATATCTAAAAACAAAAGGTGATGTTTTAACTGAACATGTTGGTGACTATTCTTTGTCTATAAAAGGTCAGAATCAACTATCTAATAGTTATATCAGAAATAGAGACATAAGGTGGTTAAAAAGTAGTGATATTTTAGTAGCAGAAACATCTGTTTCTAGTATAGGTGTGGGATATGAATTATCTTATGCTGAAAAATTTAATATTCCAGTTATTATTTTACACAATGATAGTAAATCACAACTTTCTGCAATGATAGAAGGAACTGAATATTTTAACAATATATATCACTACAAAAATATAAATGAAGCTTTATCTTATTTAGAAAAGAAGGTTTTTTAAAATGTCAAATACAAAAAATGAAACTACTGCTTTAATAAATGTTTTAGATAAGATTGACAAAAATGGTGAAATAGTATGCACAAGAGGTTTTGAACAGAAAGAAATATTAGCTAATTTAGAAATTATTTCCCACCCAAGTGAACGTATTATTTTATTGCACAATAGAGGTAACAATATTTTTGCTCTTATTGCTGAAACAATATGGGTCTTAGCGGGACATAATGATATGGAATATTTGCAAAGATATTTACCTAGAGCGGTTGACTTTTCAGATGATGGGAAAATTTGGAGAGCTGCTTATGGTCCAAGACTTAGAAATTGGCACGGTGTAGATCAATTTAAAAGTGTTATTAGCAGAATAAAGGAAGATAAAAACACCAAAAGAGCAGTTATGTCTATTTTTGATCCTGAAATAGACTATGTAGATTCATTAGACATTCCATGTAATAATTGGCTACATTTTATGAATAGAGATAATAAATTAAATTTAGATGTAGCTGTAAGAGCAAATGATGCAATATGGGGGTTTGGTGGTATTAATACTTTTGAGTGGAGTGTATTATTACAATGCATGTCATATTGGACTAATGATAAAGTTGGTCATATGAATTGGTACACTGGTACAATTCATTTATATAGTAGACATTATAAAAAAGCAGGTAACATTTTAAAAAATAATATTAATCCAAAAACTATATATGACTTCGATGTGCCCACTTTAAAATTTAATACACCTTTTGAAAAATTTGATATTATGTTAGAAAACATATTTAATTTAGAAAAAAATATGAGAAATGATAAAGATATATCAAAAACATGGACAGAAGTGAATAAAATAAAAGATGATTTATTTAGGAATTTTTCTCAAATGTTGTTTATTTACAATCTATTTTTAAATAATAAAAATAATAGTTTAATAAAAAAATATGTAGAGCTAATGGAAACAAGCGATTTAAAAATAGCGGCTATTGAATACTTTTCAAGAAAGTTTTCAGATAAAAATATGTTTAAGCTAAATAACAAAGAACAAAATTTCTTTAATTACTATTGGAAATAAAAAAAGATGTGAAAATTTTTATGAAAGAATATTACAGATTCCTCTCTGCGGACTTACTCTCTCAATTTAGTTCAGGAGTTATGTTATCCGCCATTAGTTGGTATGCTATTAGCTGGTATAAATCTAATAGCTTAGTATCAAACTTAACAAATACAAATCTATTATCAGGGCTATTAATTACTGTATTAATAATTCCAATAATTGATAAAATAAAGGAAAATAAGATTATACAAATATCTCTATTGATAAAAACATTAATGATCTTATCGAGTATAATTTGTTGTACCTTATTTAAGGATATAAAAATTGGGCTATTTATTATAGCCTTAGCTAACGGAATTAGCTGGAATATTTATTTCCCAGCTTCAAAGAAATTTATTCAGAATATATCAAATATAGAAGAATTAAATAAAAATAATTCATTATCGGAAACTATAATGCAAATTGGTCTATTTTCGTCTGGATTAATTTCAGGAATACTTTTAAAATACACAAATATATTAAAAATACTGTATTTGATACTTTTATTATCATTTATATCTACATTATTATCAATAACTTTAAAAAAACATTCGAACAATAAGAAAAACAAAAATAATATTAATAATAAATATAGTAATTACAGCAATAATTACATATACCTATTATTAATAGGTATAGTATTATATATACCTTTCGTTGGAGCAAATGAAATAAATACAATCTTGCCAGGATATGTAACAGAAATTTTAAAAGGAAATTCTATAATTTATGGATCAATAGACATGATGTATGGAATTGGAGCAATTCTATCAGGAGTATTAGTATCATATCTATATAAAAAAATAAAGGAAACAAATATAGTAAAATATATTTTCATTTGTTCAATAATTATTGGTGTAATATTGTCAATAAATAAAAGCATAATAATATCTTATACACTATTATTTATTTTAGGAATTATAGGTCCAAGTATACGTATCATTATTAACACATTGACAATGAAAACAGTGAATTCAAAAAGTATAGGGAAATTAATGTCAATCTGGAACATAATAAGTATACTATTACAAATACTACTAATTAAAGCATTAGGAAACATAATGGACTCATATGGAGCAAATAAAGGATTTATATTATATTCAATAACAATGATTATAGGTTTAATTATAACTTTATTTATCTTCAGAAAAGACAAATATAATAATATAAAAAAATAAAAACAAGAGCAATATTCAAATAAAACGAGTGTTGATCTTGTTTTTTTAACTATGTAATTGATATGAAGTGACGTTTCGGTCAGTTTAGAGGGGGATTGTGCGGAGCAGACAGCACTTCTCCTATATTTGATGTTCATTGATTTTTATCAATAATTGAAATATAGAAGAATAAATAAGCTGTCATGTTTCTACTTCTCCGTAATTCATCGGATTTACCGGCATCACATTTCAGCTCGCATTCACTTTGATAATTTTACTTCACACACACATCCGATAAACCTACTTTTTCAGTTTGACCCAATAAAAACACGCCCTTTATTGGTTGCCCTGCTTAATATTTTGTAAAGTTGTATATTATATGATGAAATAAAATATTTGTTGAGATATAAATTTTGGATATATCCATTGAAAAAAGTGATGTCCATTTAGAACCATAGTAACCGAACTTTTATTATCATTAAAATGATGATTTCTCATTTTACGATATATCTGATAATTCATCGATTGGAAAATTTACGACAACCGTTTTGCTAGCTGTTGCTGAAATGGAAAGAGATATGATTGTAAATAGAACCCAAGAAGGTAAAAAATATGCTAAAAAACATAATCCTAATTATCGAGAAGGGCGTAGGACGCGTCTCACAGGAAAGAATAAGGACCAGGTACCCAGCTATTTATGAATATGAGCATTCTCACACGTCTGAGGAGACCGCAAGAGCATTTGGAATATTGTTAGAACCGTTTTTTATATTCAATCTATCTTTAAAAAGAAAAAGTAACTACTCAAAGAACCCAATTTTGAACTTCTTTGAAAGATTATTCTAAGAGCAAAAAAAGGACACTGACCTGAACCCCTAAAATTGGAAGATGGTTATGCTATTTTCTGGGAGGAATTGATCCGGTATTCAACCGGTGACATTCCTCCCAGTTTTTGTTTTATACGATAATTGTTGTAATAAGATATATAT
>NZ_JAPDKO010000023.1:0-22632 GCF_030398685.1 Apilactobacillus sp. EABW-1NA | reverse complement strand
GGAATAATAAACGAATACTAACAAAATTAGGCAACCAATCACCTGTAGAATACAGAAAATCAGTTGCCCAATTAAATAGTTAGAAAGCTGCTTTTATTTATTTGTTCAAAATAATAGTTGCAGTTCCCTGCGGAGGCCTCTTTTTTAATTATGGATTAATAAACGTGGGACAAAGTCCCTGGAATAAAGTAATCTATCTTCTCTTACCTATTCATAAATTAATATAACATCTGATGATTAATTCCCTAAAAAACCTCGATTATTTTAGGATTAGTTTTTAATGCTACTTTATAAATTTAAGATAATAGTTTTAAATGTTTTAAAATAAAACGCTAATGTAACAGCGACATACGTAATGACATATGCAATCAGACTGATCAAGATATTACTGATGTGGCTAATGACAATAAATGCAAATGCCATAATCATCAAGTAATAGAAGTTCTTAATGAACTTCACTCCAGATTCAGCGTTCATAAACCATTCAAGGGTTAGATACCATATCATTAACAGTGGAATTGATAATAGCGCGATTTTAAGCGTACTATGACTTAATCTAAATCCAACGTAGTAAACGGCAAAGTCAAATACTAAGTTGGTTAATGAGATATAGCAGAAGTCCTTAATTTTCTTCGCCATGATGTAGTCATTGAATATATAAGACTGCACAATACAAGTAATCCCGACTCCCGGAAAGACGACACTTAAATATTGAACAGATTCACTATAACTAGCAATAAAATTGTTAACTATCCAAGCGATTGGATAGTACGAAGCAATGACGAAAAAGACAATTGCGTTCATGACTGACATGTTTGAATCATGATTAGATACAACCGCTGATTTTCCCACCTTTTTCATGTACGGTAACATTACCGAAGAAACGGCGTTAAACACAGTTAATAGCAAGGCCGCTAGTGAGTAAGCAAATGCATACTTACCATATTCACTAACCTTGAAAAACATTGAGATAAATTGATTATCAGCGTTAACCATCACCATCGTAATTTGATACGAGATCATAATTGCGAAACCAACTCTGAAAAATACCCGGATATTTTTAAATTGGCTCGCCAAAGTCTTACGTTCACCTAATATAATTTTCTTATATCTGACGAAGTAGTAGCAAAGTAATATAAACACAGCGAAGTTCATGTAAAACATGTAGTAAGTGACGTTTACATTGAAAGCTGTAAATTTATATAGGTACAAAGCTAATAATAAAAAGAATAGATTGATAAATGATTGAAGTCTTGCGATAGATGCCAATTCACTAAAGCGCATAATACACTTAGAAAAGAACTGAAAGTATGTTAGTGCATTCAATAAGAATGAATATATAGAAATTGCAATAATAATTTCTCGATTAATTTGCGGGATATTAATTAAGCATGCAAAGATACTCATTACAATGCTTAAGAATAACTCGAATATTAACAAGAATAACGTATAGGTTCTAAACTTCTTAAACGAAATATCTTCTATTTTTTTACCAGCATTTCGAATTAAAATCCCATCGATAAATCCAATGTGAAGCAATGGTACATACGTCGTATATAGTGAGAATATTTTATAGTAACCATATCCATCATGACCCAAGATAACAGGCGTAATAAATGATGATAAGACACTAATCATCAGTGATATTAAGTTACTGATCATTAGATTAATTATATTTTTAACAAGTCCCTTATTCATTTACCCTTTTACACCTACATTCTCAATGAAAAATACTTATTCAGCGTTTGAATCTCTCAATTCCGGCACTTTAATCTTAACTAGGATAAATGTAACCAATACTACTAAGGCACTAACGTAGAAGACCACATTATAATCCCAGATAGATGAAATAATACTTCCCATTAATGAACCAATACAAATACCAACAGCTTGTGCACCTTGGTTTAGACTAAATGCCATCCCTGTAGATTCTGATGGTGTACCCTTTGCCAGCAATGTTTGAACAGATGGAAAAATTGCCGCATTTGAAACCCCAGTTAAGAATCTAAATACACCAAAGAATAGAACGGTTGGTGCAAAGCCTTGAGGGAAAATAAATAGAATTGCCAAGATGAACCCAAGAGTTAGGATTTTGTTGGTACCATATCTGTCCCCTAGTCTTCCGAACCAAGGAGAAACAAGTACCATCCCAATACCTGGCATAGCCGCAACAATCCCTGATACAACAGATACGTTTCCAGAGTTATTCATTAACTCTTTAACGTATAAGGTAATCAATGGATTGATTGAGTTGTTCATAATTTGAAGCGCAACTGAAATAATTAAAATCCACACAACAAAGTGTGTGTTTGGGAAACGTTTGATAATTTTAACAAACGATTCCTTCTTTTCTTTTAGCTTAGCTGGATCTGGCTTGAAGTGTTCTTCTACGAAGAAGTAAGTTAGTAAAAAGAACAAAAATAGTAGTAATCCCGTTACCATAAATGAAACACGAATACTCAATAATCGTACTAATAAACCACCAAAAATAGGTCCAACTAAAAATCCACTTGTGTATCCAGTTGATAGCCAACTTAATGCATATCCAGTCTTGTTTCTGGGTGTACTAGTTGCAACCAATGCGATTGAGTTAGGGATAACCCCGTCAAAGAATCCTTGTAGACACTTTAGGATTAGAAGTTCCCAGACATTGGTACAAAAAGCCATTAAGAATAGCGTAACAGCTGAACCGAATGATGTTTGTAACACCATTCTCTTTCGTCCATGACGATCCGCAAATCTTCCCCACATGGCCGATGTAAAAATTACGACAATAAAAGAAGAAGCATATACAATTCCACTAAGTAGTGAGAGTTGGCTCTTACTAAAATCGCCTAATTCAGAAATATATAGCGGTTGAAACGGAATAACTTCACTAAAGGCAATACCTGTTAGAAAAGTACCAAATAGCAATATCCAAAGATTCTTACGCCAATGTTTATTATCGTCCAAAATTATTCCTCCTCTGTTTAAAGCAATTGTCTATAATAACATATACCCAGAGAAAAAATAATACCCGATTATTGTTTCATGCTAATTTTATTTACCATGAAGAATGAACATATAATTGGTAGCAGTGCATAGTAGTCAATTAATGTTGATTCAAAGCTACCCTTGAAGATTAGCGCAATTAAAACAATATACAAAATATAGCAATCAGCCTTATGTGCGTTAACAAATGATTTTGCGTATATATATGTATAAATTAAAGAACCGATAACACCAGTCGAGATCAAGTTGTAAACGTATTGGTTGTCTACCCAAATTGGATTACCCTGTGCGAAATCACTAACGTTGAATAGATTAAAACCAAATAACTTAAAAGCCTCATTTTGTAAAAATAAACGGTTGGAGGTTAAATCATTTAACTTCACGAAAAATGTACTGAATTGATTATAGTAAAACACAACCATGACCGAGGTTAAAGTCATAATCAATAAGATGAAAATTCCTAATAATGGCTTAAATGATTTGATATTCTTGTTGAATACGAGCGGAATAATTAGTAGCACTATTAATATGAATGTCACTTGTGAACTTCTTGAATCTGCATATACGAATTCAATAAAGAATCCTGTGACAAACATAAGTAAGAACCAGAAAAAATTGCTGATTTTCTTTAAGTTTTGTAGACGTCCCGTACTATAGAAGAAAAGTAAAAATGAAATCAGAATGTATAAGCAATACCCGCCAAATGAATTAGGATGGTTAAATCCTAAAGAACTTCTGATGGTGTCCCCTCTTGGAACATATACATCGTATTGACTGGGAAAAATACCACAGAAAAACATCATTAAAACCAAAGCAATACAAACAAGTCTGGTGACAAAATCGACCTTAATAAATTTCTTAAAGCTAACCGATTCGCTATTCATGATTAAAAATGACAAGCAAATAATCTGAAGATTAATTGATTTAAAACCAATAACATCTAAAGCAAACAAGCCAACTAATATGATTAAGCAACTCATTTTGATTCGATCATTTATGTTTAACAATAAAAGAGTGGCTTGAAGAACAAGAAAGACGGAAATTCCAGCCCACCAAATCATTTTTACATATCCAGGTTCTGGAAGTTGATCAACACTATTAAATTCACTATACATATATAGCATTGATGCAGCCATTAAAACTATATACGAAAAAAGATATAATCGTTGTTTTATTATGTCTATCCTATCCACGTTTATTCTCCTTTATTATCTAAGTAATCCTTAAAGGTATCTGTAATGACCGCTTCATCATCAATCTTTCTACCAAACGCATAATCGGTATTAACAACTGTCTTTAGACGATCAACGTCAGCGGTAGTGAAGACATATGGTTTACCATGACCATTAAGCCAATCGATATAACGACTTGCCATCGCACTTGATCTGGTCATTCTGTAATCATCTGAATAGTAATCATACTTTTCATTAAGACCTTTTGGTTTCAAATCACGCAAGATGGTTTGAATAAAGAATTCATCACCGGTAAATGTGTTCTTAAACATCTTGAAATCCTTGAAATCAAGCACTCTTTTGACATATTTAATGTCCATTGAGAACCAGTTACATCCCTTTTCCAATGTTTTGTGCTTCAATCTATCAACACCCAGGATTGTGTTTAGATACTCCAAGTTCTTAATAATCATGTAGAATCTAACACCGGTCTTTAGTTTCATGTATCTAATTGGGTAATAGTACTTAGCACGGTTATAAATTTGTCTATCAATGTAGTCTAGAAAGCCAATTGCATATGGTTTCTTTTCAAAGTATGACTTGAAGTAATCAGGTGTCATTAATGGCATGTCATTTGATGAAATTAAGTGGACATAATCATAACGATGAGTATTGTAGACTTCTTCTAACATCATGCGTTCAACCATGGTTTGGGTATCAGTACCCCAATAAACCTTGCGGCGATTTTTAGTGAAGTAGATTTGAGAGTGAACACTCTTAAATTCTGGAATATCAAATTTCTTATCCCAATGGATAAAAAAATCAATTTCTGGATCATCTAATACATCGATGGTATTTTGAACAATCTTTCCATCTCCGTATCCCATAATCATAACTGCGTGTTTCATAGTTTCCTCCCAATCTTAATCTTTCAATAATGACGATAAATCGTCGGCGTCGGTTACATTGTGTGCAAAGGCATAGTCTGCATTAACGATTTTACCCAATTCATCTTTATTTGAATCCGAGAATTGATATGCCTTTTCATCAAACCAATTAATCTTTTTAGTCTTTACATAGTTAGCATACCTAGCTGAATCTGAATAAGCCTTCATCAAGTTAAAACGATTTGAGTTAATTGTGTATTCAGGATTGTTAGTCTTTAGGTTCTTCAATGCAGTTTGCGCAAAGAAGTTCTTTGGATTAATGGTATGACGATAGTTATCAACCTTTTGTTCGTCTAGTTCGGTTACATATTCTCTTGGTAGTGAGAAGTAAGGACATCCCTTTACGACATCATCATTAGCAATTCTTTCAACGCCTAACAAGTGGTTTAATAACATGCATACTTTAACGAATGGAAAAGCAGTCCATACTCTTTGGTAGTTAAAGTTATTAAATGGGTAGTAGAAAGCCAATGAATGTTGATCTTGAGAATCGGAGAATTCTACAAATCCTAATTTAATCGGTTTACTTGCGAAGTAATCCTTGAAGTATTGTTTGGTCATCAATGGAAAATCATTGGATGAAATCAAATGGAAGTATTCATAATCACCCTTCAATGCTCGATTAATTAGAAGTTTTTCTTCTACTAGTTCAGCAAAAGTTTGGGCATGTACATTCTTATTGCATCCTACAAAGTTTAACTTTGAGTTCTTGGCGGTTAAACTACCGTCGTTTTTAGCGTAAATATAAAAATCGATATCTTTATCATCCAGTAGATTGATTGTTTGTTGTAATGTATCAAATCCACCATTGTTCATAACGAGAATTGCTTGTCTCATTTCTTAATCAAATCCCTCTTACTATATAAGTCTTATTAATCTCTTCAATTTAGCTGGTACCAATAACTTGGCGGCTGTTAGTACATTAATGTATTCGTAGAAAACTGGTAGGTTAAAAGCAAAAATATATTGATGCACTAATCTAATGGTATTCTTGCGATCTAAAAATTTAGTGTTAGTAAATGACTTACTATATTCCACTAACGGTCTCTTAATGTTGGCACCCTTATAACCATTCTTGTATAGACGCATCCATAGTTCGTAATCTTCCACTCTTAGGTGATTGATAGCTTCAGAATAACCACCAACAGTTTTGATTACTGATGCTCGCATCATAATGGATGGATGTACGTAGGGATTTCTCTTAATCAAGTCGAGTTCGTCTGGATGACTTGGTAAATCAGTGACTAGGCTGTGGTCATCAAATACTTCATCGGCATTTGAACCAACAAAACTATATTCCGGATTGTCTTGTAAAAACTTCAATTGAGTTTCAAATCGATCTGGCAATGAAAAATCATCATCGTCCATTCTAGCGATATAATCACCATTACATTGGCTAAGGCATCTGTTTAGGGACTTTTGTAGTCCCATGTTGTGTTCGTTTTTGATTAACTTCACACGGTTATCAGACTTAGCGATCTTTTGTAATGTGTCGTAAGTGTCATCGGTTGAACAATCATCACAAATGATAAATTCGATATCTCTGACTGTTTGTTGCAATATTGATTCAACTGATCGACTAATCTTCTTACCACGATTATAGGTGGACATAATTACTGAAATCATTTCGCTCTCCTTAAAACTATCCCTCATAAATTCTGCTGTATCCTTGCACGAATGAATCCTTTGAATATAGACATTCAACGTCTTTACGTGCCATTACACCCTTACACAAGTTTTCATCCTTTTTGATGCTTGCGTATTGTTTATCAAACTCATCAACTGTTTTAAATTTAAATCCATTAGTGTCATTAATCACTTCTGAATTACCGCTAACATCAGTGACGAAACATTTCTTTCGTAAGGCCATCGCTTCCAATAACACGATTGGAAGGCCTTCCCACTTAGATGTCAAAATAAAGTTGTCATATTCTTGAATGTTTCGCATCACTTCTTGATTGGAAAGCCATCCCGTCACCTTGATGTTTGATGCTGATAGTTCATCTCTCATTGGTCCATCACCAATCCAAATAAACTGCCATTCGGGGTGTCTTAAAGCAATTTGATTAAACAATTTTGGATTCTTTTGTTCATTAATTCTACCGACAGTGTAGAAAACATTTGTCAATGTGTTAGAATCGCTATTTACAAATGAATCAATGTAATCCAAATCAACACAATTATTTACATATTTAGAATCCTTATCAATCTTTTTGGCATACTTGTATTCTCCAATACCGCACGCAATTGTTGTAGTATTAAGTTTGCTTAGTATTGCTTCAATACCATAGTATATATTTCTTTTTACAGGCGATTCATTTCCCATCAAAAATGAGTAACCATGTGGTGTATAGAAGAATTGGGTGTTCTTCAAACTACGGGAATTAAATAGTTTGATCATTCTACCAATGGCCCCTGCTTTTGATGAATTCAAGTGCACGATATCAGGCTTGACGTCCATTATCTGTTGTTTAACTTCACAATACGCTCTGTAATCGGCGCTTGGACTAACAGTACGTTGGAAATTATTTACTTCGATTAAGTTAACTCTGTTATCAAATAGCTCTCTCAAGTTATTAGGAGTTTGTTTTCTAACCCCGTAAAGCAAGGTAATATCATTCTTTTTAGCTAGTTCATTGCATAAAAGTAGTAGGTATGAGAGCACTCCTCCTCCGAGCGACTCTACAACATACATAATTTTCATTTTTTCTTTCTCTCTTGGCATAAAATCTCCCTGTTACTAATACGCTTCATTTGGATAAATCATAATCCAAATCGTCTTAAAACAAATCTTCATGTCTAACAAAAGACTCGCATGTTCAATATAATTAATATCTAGTTCTACCATTTCGTCGAAGTCTAAGGAATTTCTTCCGCTGACTTGCCATAGACCGGTACATCCCGGTTTGACCTTTAGGCGTTCCTTATCGTGTTTACTGTATTGATTGACTTCTTCTGGCAAAGGTGGTCTGGGACCAACGACTGTCATGTTACCTAATAATACATTGATTAACTGTGGTAATTCATCGATACTATGTCGTCTAATAAAGCACCCTACCCTAGTTACTCGAGGGTCATTGCTCATCTTGAACATCGCTCCATTAACTTCATTTTTATCGGTTAATTCTTTTTTCTTAGCGTCAGCATTCTGACACATTGATCTGAATTTGTAGATTCTAAATGGTTTGCCATCCTTACCAATTCTTTCTTGGGTATAAAAAATGGGACCTCTATCATCTAAATAAATACAAAGTGATACCACCAAAGTCAGTGGCAACGTAATTAGTAACGCAAATAAACTAGCAGCAATATCAAATAATCTTTTAACAGTAAGGTAAAAATTACTATAAATATTTGAATGCTTTTCCATTTCTATTTAACCTACCTTCTCTATTTCCCCAAAAGCTTCTTAAAGAATATAGAAGCTGCGCTTTCTTTCTTAACTCTATCTATATTTCCAATTTCCATTATTTCGCCGTTCCATACCTTTTCGGCGTTTTGTTCATATTGCAAGGCAACGTCTTTGCCCTTCTTTTCTGCCAAGCGGTCAAAGGCTTCCTTCATTCTAAAGCGACGACCCTCCATGTTATGGGCATCGGATGAAAACATGAAACCAAGACCTGCATCAACAATTTTGTCTGTAAAACGTTGAATGGTTGAACCAAAACCACCGACATAACTGGTAGCGGTGATTTGGGTTAAACATCCCTGACTGACTAAATCAAATAGGATGTCTGGATCTTGTTGAATGCCGTGATTACGTTCTGGATGAACGATGATTGGTACAATTCCCTTTACCTTCAATTCAAAAATCATGTTTTCTGAATATTCGGGCACCCCACTGTGTGGAAATTCAAGCATCATATACTTCTTGTTAGCGCCGTCAGCATACAACACATCATCTTCATCAATATCTTTTAAAAGATTCCCGTTAATGTGAACTTCTTGTCCCGGGCGTAACTCAATACCGATATTATTATCGTTAAAGGTCCTTTGTAAGTTTTCAACCGCGATTTCGATGTCTTTTCTGTGATTTATATATTCGCCATCCATGTGATGGGGAGTTAGTAGAATTTTATTGATTCCCTCCGCCTCGGCTTCTCGTGCCATATCCAGAGCCATACTAATAGTCTTTGCCCCATCATCTACAGATGGCAACATGTGACAATGTAAATCAATCATTTAATAACTCCTACTTTGAATAATAGTAATAGTAATCGTTGGTCATGTTGTCCTTAGACATGTTCATCACAGCACCTAGGATGTTGGCGTTAACCTTCTTTAATTGTTCTACGGCCATCTTGGCACGCTTCTTTTCTGCCACGTCTTGTGGCAATACGAAAATGGTACCGTCAACTGTTGTAGATACTATTGATGCATCAGTCATTGTGTTAACTGGTGGGACATCAACAATTACTAAGTCGTTTGGCTTGTTGAATTTATTGATAATATCAACAATCTTGCGGTTTCCTAGTAAAGCGGATGCATTTGGTGGAATTGGACCACTGGTAATTACGTTTAGGTTATCGATTGAAGTGTATTTGATAGTGTCTTCAATTGTTGAGTTACCAGATAAGATGGTTGATAACCCCTTTTGATTGCTGATGTTAAAGCTCTTGTGAACGGTAGGTCTTCTCATATCAGCATCCACTAAAACAACGTTTCTACCTTGCTTAGCATAAGTAACAGCTAAATTGGCACTGAATGTTGACTTACCTTCTGAAGGATCACTTGATGTCACCATAATGCTCTTTAAATCACCATTGATGTTGGCGAATGAAATATTAGTCATTACGGTTCTGAATTGTTCAGATACTGATGATGTTGGGTACAATTCAGCTACCAAATTAACCCCAAATTTGGAACTGTCATCATTTAATTTTTTCTTTGGACTCTTATTAAATAATCCCATTACACTCTTCCTTTATTTCTTAATTTTTTTACTGATGGTTTGCATATCAATATCACTGATTGTTCCTAGGTTAATTAGGCCTAAGTCCTTTTCGATAAAGTCAGTAGTAGATATTGTCTTATCGTTGAATTCACCTACTAGTGCTAAGAACATTCCTAAGATAATACCAACCAGTGCACCGGCTAGTAGGCTAATCCCCTTCTTAGGGAAGATTGGCTTCTTGATTTCTCTAGCCTTTGAAATAATTGAAACGTTATTTACGTTCATAATGTTCTTGATTTTGGATTTAAAGGTAGAAGCAGTAATGTTAGCGATTCTAGCCGCTTGCTTTGCATCGTGAGAAGTAACATTGATGTTAATAACTTGTGAATTTGTGTCAGTTGAAACATTTAATTCACTGTCCTTATAAATCTTGTTACCAACCTTATGCTTCACTGAATTACCAACTGTTTGACTGCTTAAAATACTTTTATATGTATTAACTAGTTGCAAGTCGGTAGATTGAATTTGTTGTTGTTCTGCTGCTTGAGTATCACGGTCCAATCTTTGACTAACGATAATTTCTGATGTCGCTTGGTATTTTGGTTTTACGACAAAGAATACTCCGATTGCAAAAACCAATACTGTAACTACAACCGTAGAAATTATCAATTTGATATGTTTAGACAAAATACGAAAGATTTTGTTTAATTCTTCTAAAGAATTAGTTTCTTGTTTCTCCACTGTAAAGCACCCTTCTATTAGTTATTTTAAATAGCTGCATTAATTAAACTATAAACAATTGTTCATTATATCATCTTAAAAACGCTAAAAAAGGGAACTAGACAAATATAACTGTAGTCTAATTAAGATTTAAACGTTTTATAACTCAATTTAAATTTTCCTTTTTTTGAACAGATGTATAAAAAAGATACGACAAAAATGTCGTATCTTTTTTATTTTTTATTTAATCTTTCAAGCTTTCGTTGATTAGGCTAGAAATTCGGTTTTGTTCGGTACCGGAAACATCTTGGAATGATACACCGTCCAGCATTTCACCGGTTCCATGTGCGTAATCACTCTTAATGTTTTTATTAGTGCCCCTGTAATGCAATGCTAATTGAAGCATGTCGCTCATGGTCAAATTAGTTTTCAAGTTATGAGAAATTGAGTTTAAAAAGTCGGAATTAATCACAGTTTTGTATGAGATGGCCTTCTTCATTAAGGCTTCTAATACTAATCTTTGTCTGTATTGACGACCGTAATCACCTTGTGGATCTTGGTATCTCATGTTGGAGAACCACATTGCTTTGTTTCCATCCATGTGTTCTAGCTTACCCTTAGTATAGTGTTGGCCTTCATAACTAAATGTTAATGGAGAAACAACATCGACTCCGCCCACTTGATCGATAGCCTTCTTAAGTCCACCTAGACTCAAAGTAACGTAGTAGTCGACTGGAATACTGAAGTGACTTTCGATGGCATTAATTGCTTCTTTGGAACCACCGTAAGTGTATGCAGCATTGATCTTTGATGGTGAGTATTGTGGGAAATCAGGTAAATTAACCTTCATATCACGTGGGATACTTACCATTGTAGTTGTATTGGTCTTTGGATTTAAGGTCACAATCATCATACTATCTGTACGACCCTTGTCACTTCTACCATCGAAATCGGTATCGGTACCCATAAATAGTAATGATACTGGTTTTTCAGACTTCAAAAGTGAATCGGCATCCCTAACCGTTTTCGCTCCAGAGGGTTGATATACTGCATCAGCGGTCTTTTTCACGTTATGGTAAGCAGCAAATGCACCTACTCCCAATAACACAATCAATAACGCAATAATCCATAAAACAACTTTTTTCCAAGTCTTCATGTGTTTCTTGGATGTGCTTTTGTTGTTTCTTCGACTCATGTTTTCGTCGTTATTCAAAACACTCACTCTTTTCTTTCATAATTAATATTCATAATTTCCGTGAACAATTATACATCAATAATTTTTGCATAATCCACTTAACTCCTAATTCTATATGCCTATAATTACAAATTCAAGACTGGAAAAATCATGTAGATACCAAAAGCCATGACAATTAATGAAAGAATAATTACGATTTTTTTGTAAATTCCCTTCATTTTGTATCGATCTGGCAACGCTTTGGTCTCAAGAATTAATAGAAATCCTAGTACAATTGGTACCATTAAGGCGTTAATTACTTCGACGGTAATTGCGATTGAAACTAAGTCCTCATTGAACAATACCAACAAGGCGCTGACAATTAATACCAATGAATACATTGAATAAAAGCCCAGATTGGAACGATTAATGCGTTCGTTTAAACTGTGTTTCCAATCCAATACTTCAGTCATGCCCCATGTTCCGGCTAGAACAACCACAATGGCAGCAACCAATGCCCCACCTAGGATACTTGATCCCATAATTGCTTTAGCGGGTGCCATCCCGATATATCTACCGATTGAGGTTACCAAGTCACCAACGGTTTCTTCGGTGGCATGAAGTTGACTATGAAACACGGTCGCAGCAAATAATACGATGAAACCAATCATAATTCCTTGAGTAATAAAGGTTCCCACCATTGTATCTGTCTGTTCCTTTTTAATCATGTGACGCTTTAGCCCCTTATCAACTACTGCACTTTGTTGGTAAAAAATCATCCATGGCATAATTACTGCACCAACGTTTGCGGCTACCAGATATACATAGCCATCGTCGTGGATTGGAATCGATTGAATTCCGTTCATGATTGAATCCATGTTTGGATGCACCATGAAAATCCCGATGACAAATGTTAATTCAAACAAACCAAAGATAATCCCAATCTTTTCAACTCGACGGTAACTACCTAAGAAGGCAATTAGGATTAGGACAAAAGCACTTAGAGGGACTGTAATCCATTTGGAAATTCCAAACAATTCACCGACTCCGGCAATTCCGATAAACTCGGTCAAAAGTGCTCCAATCGTTGAAATCATTAAGGTAATTGCTGAGACATATGCCCAAAATTTACCAAAGTATTCGCGGATTAATTCACCGTGACCCTTCTTTGTGACGATTCCTAATCGAACCGTCATTTCTTGTACCATAAATAGAATTGGAATTAACAACAACTGAGGTAAAATCATGGAATAACCATAACTAGCTCCGGACTGTGCCGCCGTAATTAAGCACCCTGCATCGGTATCGGCAAGCATAACAATCAACCCCGGGCCAATCACAATTAACCACTTTTTCAACTCCAACCAGAACCGTTTCAAACGGTTGCTCGAAGTGTCGTTAATTTCTGAATCTATTCTTTCTTTCATCAATAAGTATCCTTTCAATTTATTTATCTCTCTCAACAGTCAGGGTATTCAATTGTACAAAAAAATTTTCCAATAAAAAAGGGTTGTTATTTTTCATAACAACCCCTTTATCTATTTACTTGAACTTTGATCAACGTTATCAAACAACCCATAGAATAGCTTTTGATTATCTTTTCCAAGGATTCTAGCAACATTGAAATTTTTTATATAAACCCGTTTATTAATGGATTTAATGTAGACCGTTTTTTCAACAATTGAATTTGGACTTTGGTTTGGATTTAGGTGAATCACATTATTTGGATTTTCCTTATATTGTTCAACTGAATCCGCTAAATTATAGCTTGGCATGATGTAATTATTGAACTGATTACTGCCTAGGAACCCAACATTCATTCCAATAATGATGGTTAGTCCCACCGCCAATATTGATGTCATAAAGTAATTGGACAAACGACTCAGTGGTTTTTTCATCATTTGAGAAACAATCGTCATCATGAAGAAGATGACCACTGCGTACGCTGGATAAGCATATCTAGCAATGTAAATTGGTCTTACCGCTACAGAAATTGCAATCCCAGTCAAAGTGGTTAATACGAAGACCAGCAGTACAATCGTTAGCGTAGATTTGAACTTCTTGGACATGTTTAAATATGCCCAAATCGTTGGATAAATCAGTAATACCATAAAGGCAATCGCATAGTATTGACCACCGTTGTCGGTAAAGACATCCGCAAATAAGTTTACAAAATTATTGATAATGTTGTCGACGTTGACCGGAGGAATCCAATAGGAAGATGACACCTTTTGAGCTTGTGCAAAGGCGACAACTCCCCACGGAACAAACATCACTAAAAATACGACAATTCCTCGTAAGATGGCGTTTCCGTCGTATCTATTAAATTGGAATTTAACGAAGTATAAGAACAGCATCCATCCCGCTGCAACGGCCGCAAAGTAATGGGTATACGATGCAAACGAGGCAAAGATGACCGCTAGGAAAATGTGGCCAATCTTCTGCGAATTATCGTAGTGCTGCAATTGGTTCAATACCAACGCTAAAAACAGTGCAGCTAATGCGTACATTCTAATCTGGGTAGAATATCTCATAATACTTGGCGCTAAAAAGAAGCCCGCCCATTGGATGGCGTTAGCCCCTGGTACGCCCAAGTTCTTCACCGTCTTGGACAGTGTTAAAAACGTTAAGATAGCTAATATGTATGAAAATAATCGCGCAATAATGACCTTAGTGAATAACGAATTCGTCCAAAAAGCGGTGATACTCAAGAAGAATCTTAATGCTATATAGTAAAACGGTGGATGCACATCCATCGAATCAAGTCTGATTATATCCCCGTAGTTATGTCCTACCAATGCCATCGTGAAACTTTCGTCACGCCAAATTGTTGGGTGCATGAAAAATAACATATAAGCAATTGATATTAAAAATAGACCCAATGTAAGTTTGGCCTTCTTATTCATCAGACGATCACACCTCTTTATTTATTACTACTAATTATATCAGAGCTTAGAAGGTGTGTCTTTTTTTGCTACAGAATTATTGCACAATCAAAATCTGTTGAATGGATAATACCATTTCGTCATCTTCGGTCATAATCGTGACCTGGTTGGGCTGCAAGTTCATTACAATCCCATTTATTACGCTCTTATTTCCATCATCATTAACATAGGTAACCTCAGTTTTGGCGTGGCTTTCACCCTTGTGTTCTAGTTCCTCGTGAACACTTTGAAAATCCATATACATAAAGCTATCATCGAAGGCTTCCTTGTGCTCTTTTCTAAGGGCACTAACGTGATCCGAAAGCATGAATCCCTGCCACTTTAGCATCCCTCTGTCGTGATAGTAATAGTCAAAGAAGTTTTGAACTGTCTTGTCGTCAATGTGGTGATTTAACAACTTTATCCAACCTTTCTTTTGGGACGTTGAATGTAGGAATTACGGCTGTCCCATTTAATACCTTCAAATCCAGCGAAAACAATGGTTAACTTTAGGTCTTTTTCGATTAAGTTTAAGATTTCTTCCAAGTCAGCAATCCATGTACTCCCCACGTGATGAAGTGGCGTTACTCGAGTGATGTGACCTGGTTTGTATCTAATCATGTAGAAATTAAATTGATGGTCGTAGTGATCAAAAACGACCTTAATTCTGTATTGAACGTTATATTCACGCTTAAATAATGGTTTTGCTCTATCTAGTATTAAATTTGCTGTTTGTTGATTAGTCATATGCATTTCCTCCATTGTGACCACCTACTAATCCGGAACGTTTTAACATTGTACCACCTTTTTCCAGACTGTGACCTTTGAAGATAGCCGTGGCGCCAAACTTGTCCCTGATTTCATCTGCTACTTTATCGACTTTTGATTTTTTGATTTGCACTTCTGGGTCGGCAAAAATGTCTAATTGTTGCGCATTACTGCTGCTTAATCTGGTGTATGAAATCCCGACATTTCTGATTCTTTCACCATGCCAATACTTATGGAATAAATCCATGACTGCTCCAACCAATTCACGGTTGTCAGAGGTCGTGGTGATTTTTTGTTCGTGTGAAATACTGGTCCGATTGCTTCCTTCACTTTCCGCGTATGAAAAGCCAAGGTAAAGATGAACACAGCTAGTTTGTTTCTTTCTGTGACGCAAACGAGATGCCACCTGTTCGGCGATTTCAGTAATAACGACTTCTAGTTCGTGTTGGTCCTTGTAGTCCCTTGGTAGCACCTGCGAATTTGATAGTCCCTTATCCTTAATTGGCACCTTTTGATCTAATTGAGCACGGTCAATTCCCCATGCAATCGCAAACAATTGGTATCCCATCACACCTAAGTGTGCCTTTAATTGATATGGGTCGGTTCTCGCCAATTCACCTAAGTTATGAATACCTAGTTTGGCTAGGTTTTCAGCGGTATGCTTACCGATACTCCAAATCTTATCGATGGGTTCAATTGGCCAAACATTATTGGTAAAAGTGTCATAGCTTAATTGGCCGACCAGGTCCTTATTGTGTTTAGCGAACAAATCCAACGCTAGCTTAGCCTGCACCGGATTGTCACCAATTCCCACAGTCGTATATAGACCAAGGCGTTGTCTAACCGTCTTTTGGATTTTTCTGGCGACCTGTGCGGGACTATCCCCGAACAATTGCCATGTGTGGGTCAAATCCAGGATGGTCTCGTCGATTGAGTAAGGAAAACAGTGTTCCTCATCTGCGAACTCATGAAAAATTTTATTGATTGCTAAATTCTTTTGAATGTACAAATTCATCCTTGGAGGAACCACAATTAATGAATCATCCCAGGGCAAATCACGTTTCCTAGTCACGTTCGTAATGTGGAATCGTTTCTTAGCTGTCGGAGACGATGCTAAGATTAATCCACCGTTTGTATTGTCTTGATCAGACATCACTACGAGGCTAGCAGTTAGTGGGTTCAAACCTAGTTGAACGCACTCAACACTGGCATAAAACGACTTATTATCAATGACCATAAAGACCCCTTTGGGTTCATTCGAATAATCCATTTTTGGTTCCTCCTTTCAGTAAAATATATTATACGAACAAACGTTCTTTTTTGCAAACAAAAAAACAGACCGCTTTTCGATCTGTTGTCATAAGCCTTTTTAATGAATAAACACCGTAACAAGTGTTATTAAACCAAAAATAACTCCCGGAACATTTGAAATAATTAAAGGCCAATCTTTGTAGGTCTTAAACCAACCATATAGTGTCCACAAGGTAGCGTTAACAGTGGCAACAAATGGTTGAATTGGGCTAACTGGGTTACCAGAAAAGTTTTGCATAATTTCTGGAATGTAAGCAATGTACATTAGTGATGAAGTAAAGATAGCCACTTTACTCATAATTTTTAGATTACGAATTCGTTTGTCAGAAACTTCTCTTCGTTGATTCTTTGGAACATAATTATCAATCTTCATTGTATATATCTCCTCTATGCATACTGAAAAATTGACAGCTATTATTTGGTTTATAGTATATTAATATTATATCACTGTCGTTTCAAGAGGTTTATTAAGAAAAGTATAAAATTGGTTAAACTTCTTTACCAATTTAATTTGACTTTTTTCTAATCCAGTTTTAATATAATGACAAATAAACGATTGCGATGAGAAAGTTGAGTAATAACTGCCATCAACCAAAGCGAGCTTCGTCTGGTGAAAGGAAGCATTGATCAGGTTACGAAAATCCCTTTCGAGCGATGTACTGAACAAAAGTAAAGTGCATGGGGAGCGCCCCTTACAGCGTCAGCGTATGTTAGTACGTCAAGGTAGCTTTTTTAAGCTACGAATGTAAGGTGGTACCGTGTCGAATGACGCCCTTAGTCTAATTGTAAAGTTAGATTAAGGGCGTTTTTTTGTGCCCCGCAATCGGTTAATCAATACATAAAAAAAGGAGATGATGGCATGGATAGTCCGATTGATATTTTACACATTGCGATTCAATTCAAACACATACAATTTTTAAAGGAGATTTATTATGGAAGACTTAAACAAAAAGCCATTATCAGTAAAACAATATTTAGTCGTCAGCTCACTGTTATTCGCACTATTCTTTGGTGCTGGTAACTTAATTTTCCCACTTCACTTAGGCCAACTAGCGGGTGCTCATTGGTTCACTGCCATGCTTGGTTTCTTGTGCACAGGAGTGGTATTACCATTACTATCAGTGCTAGCCATCAGTGTGACTCGTTCAAAGGGTGTCTATGACATCGGAACTCCACTGGGATCAACATTCGCACTAGCATTCATGGTATTAATCCACGCCACCATCGGACCACTCTTTGGTACTCCTCGTACCGCTACCGTTCCTTTTGCAGTCGGCGTTCAACCATTACTACCAAGTAACTTTATGCACTATGGTTTGCTAGTATTCTCATTTTTATTCTTCCTAGCCGCATTCCTTCTTTCATACAAGGAATCATCAATCATGGCTAGTGTTGGTAAACTATTAAACCCCATCTTTTTAGTATTACTATTCGTCGTGTTCTTCTTGGCATTCCTACACCCAATGAGTTCTGCGGGTAGCCAACCGGTCACTGACGCTTATCAAAACGGATCATTCTTCAATGGTTTCTTGGAAGGTTATAACACCATGGATGCCCTAGCCGGACTTGCCTTTGGCGTTACTGTCGTAACCGCCGTTAACCAACTTGGTAAGACTAACCCATTTAGCAACGCCAAGGTCACTGCCAAAGCCGGTTTCCTAGCCGAAGCACTGGTTGGATTAATCTACGTTGTCCTAATCTGGTTGGGTGCCACTACCCTAGGTCAATTCAAGGCATCAGCAGATGGTGGTGTCGCCTTTAACCAACTAATGACTTACTACCTAGGTGCAACCGGCCATGCCCTACTAGCGACATTACTAACCCTTACATGTCTAACTACTGCAATGGGGTTAGTTGCCGCATTCGCTCAAGATTTCCACAAACATTTCCCAAAATTAAGCTACGTTCAATGGTTAGGACTAATGTGTGTCGCATCATTTCTAACTGCTAACTTCGGACTAGATACCATCATCCAATGGTCAACTCCAATGTTAATGTTTTTATACCCATTCGCAATGGTATTGATCCTACTATCAGTATTTTCACCACTATTCAAACGTGATTCAGCCGTCTACTTCTGGGTGGTATTATTAACCACTGTACCTGCATTAATGGACATGTTAGCTTCATTCCCACCTGTCGTATCACAAAGTGCGTTCGCCAAGATGGTTGGAAACTTCCAACAAAGTTATCTACCATTGGCATCAATCGGAATGGATTGGGTTCCATTTGCGGTCGTTGGTTTACTACTTGGCCTAATGTGTCACTGGTACAAAAATAAAAAATATTTACAAACCGTTACAGACTAACGTTTAAACAAATAATCAGAGTTGAGCGAAATGTTCAACTCTTTTTTTATTGGCCAAGAGTGATAACATACTTAAGTAAGAAAGGAAGTGCTATTTTGAAAAGTAAAAAAGTAATCATTTCTGTTATATCAATTGTTGCTGTTTTAATCCTAGGAACAGTGGCGTTTGCATCAGTTAAACATAACGATCAAACCCATAAAACTGCTGAATCAAGCAGCCCAAAGGCAACAAGTTCTACTGTATCAACTAGCAGTAGTTCATCTTCTATGTCATCTAGCTCAAGCAGCAAAAAAGAAACTGCTAAGCAAAAAGAGAAACCAAAGCAATACACTATTCCAATTCCCGCTAATCCAGTCTACAAACCAATCACCCATGATTTCTATGGTAACTGGTACTATGGTAACCAAGCAAAAATTGAGGTTGGCGACTACATCTTTAGAGGTGATCATCCTACCGACCCAGTATCTGGTCCAGGTCCATTGGTAATGGAAAGATATCGTACAACTAACGCCGTGTACATCAGATCATTATACGAAATTAACACATACTGGCCTGCTACACTTAAGGTCAACGGCGACGAAAGTTACAACGTGATGGTCACAAGTAACGCCGACAAGTTCACTGATTTCAAGATTTACACATCAGTTCCTACCAAGCAACCAATTAAGGAATATGTCTTTAAACAAAGTCATCCTGAATTAGTAGACAAGAAATTCATTTCTACCGATGAATTAGATTCTCTAAAATAAAATTTGACTTTCATAAATTTTGCTGATATATTTTTTATATTCAATAAATCAGTTTAAAAAAGCGATGAAAAAGCAGAGTAACAATTCGGCTAGTTCAAGAGAGTCCCTACTTTCTGGAAACGGGATAACTACTAAATTGCGAAAGTATCTTTGGAGCTATATACCGAAATCCGTTGGAGAGTAACGTATATTGGGTACACCCATTACAGTGTTAGCGTATGTTAGTACGTGAAGAGGCTAGACTATTTGTCTAGCAATTAAAGGTGGTACCGTGCACAAAGCACCCTTGGTTCAATAGGAACTAAGGGTGCTTTTTTATTGCTTTAAAAAAAGGAGATGATGGTTATGAAAAACGTTGTGAGTAGTTAGCACAAGTAACAAATCAAAAACACAATTATTAAAGGAGCACTTATTATGCAAGACGAAATCAAAGACATTAATACACAACCATTGTCGATTAAACAATATCTAATCATCGGTTCAATGTTATTCGCACTATTCTTCGGTGCGGGTAACCTAATCTTCCCAATTCACTTGGGACAATTATCAGGTGCCAACTGGGTACCTGCCATGCTAGGTTTTCTAGCATCTGGGGTATTATTACCACTACTTTCAGTTCTATCAATCAGTATCTCTCGTGCCAAGGGAGTATACGACATCGCCAAGCCACTGGGACCAGCCTTTGCAATTATTTTCTTGGTATTAGTCCATTCAACATTGGGACCATTATTTGCCACACCTAGAACTGCCAGCGTTAACTTTACCGTTGGGATTCAACCATTCATCCCCAATCACTACATCAAACTAGCAATGTTTATCTTTACCGCACTATTCTTCATTGCTACATTCTACCTATCATATCGAACTTCCAGTATAATCGATAACCTAGGTAAGATTTTAAACCCATTATTCTTGGCACTATTATTTCTAGCATTCCTATTGGCATTCTTACATCCAATGGGTGCTGCTTCAGCACAACCAGTTACTCAAGCTTACCAACACCAATCATTCTTCAATGGTTTCTTGCAAGGTTACAACACCATGGATGCATTGGCCGGATTAGCATTTGGGGTTACCGTTGTTTCTGCTGTTAACCAACTAGGAAAGACATCCCCTAAATCAAATGCCAAGGTAACCGCCAGAGCTGGACTAATTTCAGAAGCATTAGTTGGAATCATCTACATCATCCTAATCTGGATTGGTGCTACTTCATTGAACCTATTTAAGATTAGTACCGATGATGGTGGAACTACTTTTAACCAATTCATGGGCCACTACTTGGGAATCACTGGCCACGCTTTATTAGCAACACTAATGACTCTAACCTGTGTTACCACAGCCGTAGGTTTAGTTGCTGCATTTGCTCAAGACTTCCACGAACACTTCCCTCGTTTCTCATACCATCAATGGTTAGCCTTTAACTGTTTTGTATCATTTATCATAGCAAACGAAGGACTATCACTTATCATTACTTGGTCCACTCCAGTATTGATGTTCCTATACCCATTTGCGATTGTATTGATCATCCTAGCACTATGCTCACCACTATTTAAGAAGGATAGAAACGTTTACCTATTCACCATTATCTTTACTCTAATCCCAGCATTCTTCGATATGTTGGCAGCCTTTCCACCAGTTATTTCAAACATCTCTTTCATCCGTGCTTTAATCAATGCGGAACAAAAGATTTTACCGTTTGCCTCAATTGGTATGGACTGGGTAATTCCAGCTATCGTTGGTGCCATCATCGGATTAACTATTTACAAGACTTCTAGTCATAAGGAAGCGAAAATTTAATAAAAACTTAACGGCTATCCACTGGGGGTAGCCGTTTTATTTGTGGTGAAAAGTGCTAAAATAAAGTTGTATAAATTACGTGGAGGCGCAATATGAAAAAATTATCAATTATTGGATTTGCTTTATTAGCAGTTGTAACACTTAGCGCATGTTCAAATTCCAAGACTAAGCAAAAAGCGGATCAATCAACTAAACCCACTAAGTACGTCAAACTAATAAACGAAAACAACCAAACCAAATTGGTCACTAAAAAAGGTAGCATTACTTTCTACAAGACCTACCGTGGTACTAGCTATGATAACAATGGTAAGAAACGTTTCGACATGGCTCTATACAGTTTCAAAGCCACTAACAATTCAGACAAGATGCTAACCGCTGGCCAAATCGTAAACAACACTAAACTATTAGCTTCAGCTAAGGTCGATGGTAAGGACAAGAAACTAGATCAACCACTTGCCTACTCATCTGCTTACACCAACAAAAATGCTAACGAACAAGCTAAATTGAATCGCTATGAACAAAGTTGGGAAAACGAACCAATTCGCCCACACCAAACAATCATTGTAACTAGTCCAGACGCCTTTCAATTAGTCGATAACGGTAACAACGAAGACTTATTGGTAGTTACCCAAGATAACTACACTAATAAATCCGTTATCAGTCAAAAACACAACAAACTATCACTATCACAAATTCACGCCAAGAAAGTTAATAAAGCTATCGACATCGTGAAGTAATAAAAAAACGTTTGACCTGAACCCCTAAAATTGGAGGATGGTTATGCAATTTTCTGGGAGGAATTGATTCGGTATTCAACCGGTGACATTCCTCCCAGTTTTTGTTTTATACGATAATTGTTGTAATAGGATATATATT
>NZ_JAPDKO010000022.1:0-25083 GCF_030398685.1 Apilactobacillus sp. EABW-1NA | reverse complement strand
ATTGATTATTACAATAATCATCGTATTAAAACAAAACTAGGCGGAAAGTCACCGGTTCAATACCGGAAACTTTCCGCCTAGGAAAAACAATATAATAATGTACAACTTTTGGGGTGCACATCATGGGTGTCTTTTTATATTTGTTTTGTTTTCATCACGATTGGTTTTAGCAATAGTGGTGCCAGAATTGTGGTTAATATGATTGAAGCGATGATTGTTGAGTAGTAATTATCTGAAATTAGATTATTTTTTAAACCAATTTCAGCAATAATTAACCCAACTTCGCCTCGACTAATCATTCCGACACCAATTTCGGTGGCTGATAAGCGATCGAATTTAAATAAACGAGATCCTAAATATGCTCCTAAAAACTTTGTTATAACAGCGACAATTGATAAGAACAGGAATAATGATGCGTTTTCTACGATTCCGCTTATATTCATGTTAAGACCAACGTTGACGAAGAAAATTGGAATGAATAATAAGTTACCAAATTGGTTCATTTGGTGGTTAACGGATTCTTTGTAGTTAGTCTGTCCAATTAATATACCAGCGAAGAAGGCTCCAGTAATTGCGCTGATTTGAACGTGTTCTGCCAAAGCGGATAATGATAAACAAACGATTAACCCAACTATTGGTGCTAATGTAGGAGCAAGTTTAATTTTAAATTGTTTAACTAAGATGAATAAAATCCAAACGAAAATAAAAAATCCAATTTGCATTAATATCAAAAGGAAGATGTTTGGATTTCCCTGTACTGAGCTACCACTGGTAAACGTAATAACAATACTTAGTAGCAAAATTGAAAGAATATCGTCTGCCACCGCTGCCCCTAATATTGTTACGCCTGGTTTTGTATTTAGGGCCTTCATGTTCTTCAGTACGGCGACTGAGATTGATACAGATGTTGCTGCGAAAATAACGCCGATGAATAGACTTTCAATGTTTGATAAAGCAAATAGTTTACTGGTGCAAAAAATACCAACGACCGGAAAAATAATTCCCATTATTGCCACGACAATGCTGGGCTTGAAATATTTTTTAAGTAGTTTTAAATCACTTTCTAAACCGGCGATAAACATTAATAAGATAACGCCTAATTCAGCCAATGAAGAAATTAAATTCGTTGGTTTAACGATATTCAAAATTGCTGGACCGATTATGACGCCAGCTATTAATTGTCCGACTACTGGAGGTAGACTGATTTTAGTAAATATTTTTCCAGTAATCAGAGAAGCTAATAGAATGATGGAGACTGATAAAATATAATCCACTAAATCTTCCTTTCGTTTTGTTTATGGAGATTATAAACACAGATCTAAATCCTGTAAATATCGGCTGATTTAGTTCTATAAATATGAAGAAAGATGAATTATTTCGACTAAAAAATGGGCGATTTATCTTAATTTATCAGTATATTAAGCAATATTTAGAAAATATTTTTAAATTTTGGTAAATAATTCCCAGCAAATATTGAAAACCTTCGCCTATAAACTATGATGAAGATAAAAACAAACGAGGGGGAGAAGTCCACACTACGTGGATAAACGGTTATGACAATTTTAAAACGAGTATTAATTTTAATCGGATTATTGATTCTGTCACCATTTGTGGGATTGATTTCTTACCCACTTAATTCTTTTCGCGGCGGCAACTTTCTAGCGTTAATCTTCCAAGTGATTTTCGCCATTGTAGTTGTCATTGGGGTAACAATCATCCTATACAGATGGTTGATCAAAGAAAAGTTCATCAGATTGTTTAAGGATAATCATTTTTCCAAGAAGATTATCGTCTACACCATCGAAATGATCGTGGTCGTAGTTTTATTAATGTTAATGAGTGGGACGCCTAACGGGACGATTTATCAAAAACTAGTGCACATGACTAGTTTTACAGACGTTAGACTCCAATACTTCTTCATTATTATTAGTGTGATTTTGGCGCCAATTGTCGAAGAATTCTACTTTAGAGGCCTAATCTTCACCTACGTTAAGAAGGCAACTAACCTAACCACGGCGCTAATCATTTCATCGCTATTCTTTGGATTGGCTCATTCATTATTCAATCCATTCATTTTTGTTACACATGCGATTGTGGCTATATTCATCGGGTTAGCCAGAAATAAATCAAATGGAATCGTCGCACCAATCATCATGCACATGATTTGGAACCTATTAATATTTCTGATGATTCTATAGAAAAAGCATCCTTAAATTATGGGATGCTTTTTTATTAATAGTTTTTATACAATCTTATTGAAATATAAAAAGAGTGCTATTATTAAGTGAATATAAAATTTATTTTTCTATAAGAAAGAAGGAAATTTTCTGTGAGTAGCGATAATTTAGAGAAAGTTTATTCATTTAATGATGGAGTATCAATTCCAGATATGTCAGATGATCTATATGAAAAAGCAACAATAGGAAGATATAAAGGTGGAAATATTTCAATTGAAATAAACACTTACGACATGAAACATCCTTTGATGTTAACTGTAGATGCACCGTTTATGTCAAATTACCCAAATGCTATTGCTTTTGATATAGATAATATTCAATTACGTTATTTGAATAAAATTGGATTTGAATTGGTTAAATTGGGTATAATGTCAGCTCTGATAGGTCAGGAACCATCAAAAAAAGGGAAAAAATACCCAATTTATGGTTTGAATGAAGATTTTTTAAACAATAGAAAAAGAAAAGTTGTTATTGCAAAAATGATTATACATGGAACTGAAGAACCTTTATTTAAAGTTTTATCAAATATTGCAAAAACTTATCATAAGAGAATTGGTGAACCTAATATATATTTTGACTGGGTTGACGGTAAACACCAAACTGCAATGAGTGTTACTATCAATTATCCGGGCCCCAAATATATAAGATATCTTAATTTAAATAACGGGAAAACATTAGGTATTGTAGAAAACGCTCCAAAACCATATAACACATATGAATATCTAGATGATGAGATGAAGGATTTCTTGACTCAAATGGTAAATTGCATTGACCAATGGTGGAATTCATTGCCAGATGTACCACAACAAATTTATGTTAAATAAGGATTTTATTTAGAAATTTACACAAAAAAGACATCGCCTAAGCGATGTCTTTTTATCAGTTATGGGCAGTCAGGGGATCGAACCCTGGACCCACGGATTAAGAGTCCGTTGCTCTGCCAGCTGAGCTAACTGCCCAAAATATTTATCTATTGGCTATCAACCAACAAAAAATATAATACCATGTTGGAATAAGGATTGCAACACCTTTTTTAAAATTAATTAACAAGATGTTTATCAATTCCTTGCCTCAAATCAACGATATTTATAATAGCATGATAATTATTATTTTGACAACCCCTAATTTTATAAAAATGTCGTACTTTAAATCTTCATTGCAAGAACATTACGTTTAGAAAACAAAAGTCCAAGCGTGTTATAATGTAGTAAGTTAACGGTTTAAAAATAGATAAAAGTATAACTATCCTTGAAGTGATAGTATTTCGTTAACATTTACATGAAGAAAAAACAAATCAATTCCTGTTAAGGAGATAGAATATTATGGCAAAAATTTTAGTTGTAGATGATGAAAAACCGATCACAGATATTGAAAAATTTAATTTAGAAAAAGAAGGATATGACGTTGTAGTCGCATACGACGGGGAAGAAGCACTTCAAAAAGTTGAAGAAGAATCTCCTGATTTAATTATCCTAGATTTGATGTTGCCTAAAGTCGACGGTCTAGAAGTGGCCAGAGAAGTTAGAAAGACACATGACATGCCAATTATCATGGTAACTGCCAAAGATTCAGAATTAGATAAGGTCTTAGGACTTGAATTAGGTGCTGATGACTACGTTACAAAGCCATTCTCAAATAGAGAATTAGTTGCCCGTGTTAAGGCCAACTTGCGTCGTCAATCTAATAACGACAATGGCCAAGTTTCTGATAACGAAAACAAGGACATTAAGATTGGTGACCTTGTAATTCATCCAGAAGCATACACCGTTACTAAACGTGGTGAAAACATCGAATTAACTCACCGTGAATTCGAATTACTACATTACTTAGCGCAACACATTGGTCAAGTAATGACTAGGGAACATTTGCTACAAACAGTTTGGGGTTACGACTACTTTGGTGATGTTCGTACAGTTGATGTTACTGTTCGTCGTCTAAGAGAAAAGGTTGAAGACAACCCAAGTCACCCAATCTGGCTAATTACAAGACGTGGGGTAGGGTACTACCTACGCAACTCAGAACAAGAATAATCGACAGAACTAAGGAGTAGTTTGCGGTGAATAGTAAGATTAAGTATTTTCAATCAATTCATTTTAAAATTGCGCTTGTGCTTGCGCTAATCTTATTGGTGACCCTAGAAATTGTTGGGGCCGTTTTTGTTAACCAATTGGAAAACAAGAATATGGCTTCATTTAAGAAACAAGTTCAGGTGCCTACTTACGTAAACACAACCTTAACTAATGAGCTTTCAAGCTCTAGTACTACCAAGGCCAACGTAAAAATTAAGTCATTGCTATCCAACATTGATAGTAATAACTACACCGAAATCAAGGTTGTTGATGCTAAGAACACCATTCGTGGAACAAACGAAGTCGGCGATCAAAGCTCAGTTGGTCAAAAAAACTTCAGAACCGATATTAAAAACGCGATTATCAACCGTCGTTCATCTAGTTCAATCACTAGTAACCCGGGCGATAGTTCGCGTTATTATACTGTCATCACACCGCTAATCAAGAGTAGTAACAACGAATTAGTTGGTGTTGTTTACGTGCACGCTAATTTAAATACTGTTTATAACGAAATTAACCAAATCACGGTTATTTACGTTGTTGCCGCTGTTGTCGCCATCCTATCTGGTTTATTAATTTCCATCGTTATTTCAAAGGCGATTACTAAACCAATTGATGAAATGAAGAAACAAACATTACAAATTGCCCGTGGGGACTACTCCGGTCAAGTTCACGTGTATGGACGTGATGAATTGGGTCAACTTGCCAATGCGGTTAACAACCTTTCAGTTAAGGTTGAAGAATCCCAAGAATCAACTGAATCAGAACGTCAAAGACTGGATTCTGTCCTAACCAACATGACCGATGGAGTTATTGCGACCGACCGTCGTGGATACGTCATCATTATGAACGATGAAGCGGCTAGTTTCCTAGAAACAACTGAACAAGATGCACTAGGTAACTCCATTTTAGACATTTTGGATATCAGAAAAGAATACAGTTTACGTGACTTAATCGAAAACCCAGATGAAACCATCATCGACCGTTCAGATAAGGATCATGACCTAATCTTGCATGCCCATTTCTCACTAATTCAAAGAGACTCTGGTTTCGTATCAGGGTTAGTCTGTGTGCTACATGATGTTACTGAACAACAAAAGATTGATAATGACCGTAAGGAATTCGTTTCAAACGTTTCTCACGAATTAAGAACACCGCTAACTAGTGTTCACTCATACATTGAAGCCTTACAAGATGGTGCCTGGAAGGATCCAGAAATTGCACCTAACTTCTTGAAGGTTACCCAAGAAGAAACCGACCGTATGATTCGAATGATTAACGACCTATTAACTTTGTCTAGAATGGATTCTGGAACCCAAAAGATTGATAAGGAACTAGTTAACATCACCGAATTGTTCAACTATATTTTGAACCGATTCGACATGATTATTAAGTCGGATGACAACAATAGTGAAAAGCCTAATAAGCACTACCGTATTGAACGTCATTTCACTAAACAAGACCTATGGGTGGAAGTCGATACCGATAGATTTACTCAAGTAATCGATAATCTAATGAACAACGCCATCAAGTATTCTCCTGATGGTGGTGTGATTACTTGTTCACTTTACAAGACCAAGCATAGCGTTATCTTAAGTGTTAGAGACCAAGGATTGGGAATTCCTAGAAGTTCCATTCCACACATTTTCGATCGTTTCTATCGTGTTGATAAGGCGCGTTCTAGAGCCCAAGGTGGAACTGGTCTTGGATTAGCAATTTCCAAAGAAGTGGTTGAAGCACTTGGCGGTAAGATTTGGGTAGAAAGTACCGAAAATAGAGGTTCTACTTTCTACATCTCACTACCATACGAACCAATCGAGGAGGACTTATGGGATGAAGATTAAATATTTTATACTACCAGCATTATTAACGATTGCGGTTGTAGTTAGTTTTGCTCTTTCTGCCTCCATTTTGATTAATCCGGCTCATTACGACCGTTCAAGTCAAAAGGTTTCTATGCAAAGTAGTCAGATTGATGCTAAACCAATGTCGACCATCTACTCACCAACTCAGGTGATTAGAACCAAGGACTCTGGTAAGCAATTCGTTCTAACCAACCAATCTGTTAACTTAACCACCGAAATTGGCCAACAAATGAACAATTATAAGGATCCTAAGTTTACAGAACTAAAGAGTAATGAAAAAGATTACCTTAAGTATCTAAATACAGATGATTCTGTCATGCTAAACTATCCGGATGCTTTGAATCTAAAGATTGTTAGCCAATATATTAGTAAGAGTTTTAAATCACTACCTAACGTTTCAATCAACCGACTTGTGATTCCATTTGACGACAGTAATGATATTTACCTATTCGCAGACCACAACTACGAGGTCTACAAGATTCACGTTTCAGATACTAACGTGAAGGGAATTAAAAAGGTTATCGAGGATAACGTCAGAGCAATTCCCGTTAAAATGAAAATGATTAATCACACTCCATTTATTGATTTCTATAAATCATTTACCATGCCTCAATATGGCTACTTGATTAATCGAACTTCACAAAATTACTACGTGACAAGACTGCTATCAGACTCACAAGATATCAGTGTCAAACGTCACCGTAGTTCAACTGTTTACAATGACGAAAATTCTCGTCAGTTGTCGTTTTCAAACGATGGCGAGGTCAATTACTACGATAGTCATCCGGGCAATATATCTACCAATATGACCCAGTTTTTGAAGGATTCATATCAAAATATTTCCCAATTACTAGTTAGCGATACCCTAGCCAACATTCGTTTCTTCGACTACGATGCTAAGAATTCAAAAGTTGTTTACAGAAACTACGTTGAAGGTTTCCCAATCTTCGACCAAACTCCTTACGGGGCAATCGAAATGAAGCTAGTCGATAATACTTCTTTGAAGTATAACTTCTCACTAAACACCCTTCAAATTCCGGTACCAACCGGACGTAAGGATACTAAATTAATTACTACCGATGAACTATTGAACAGTCTACGTAATCACGGATACAGTTCTAACAAGATTACAGACATTGAGTTGGCCTACCAATGGAGTAATACTAAGTCATCTGACATCTTGATTACTCTCCAACCAACATGGTTCGTTAAATATAACGGTAAGTACATGAACTATACCCAAATGTTATCAAGGGAACCACAATAAGATAGGAGGAAAGCTACATGGACTTTAAAAAGATACAAATCATTTTCTTGATTATCTTCGTGATGATTGATGTCTTCTTATTCTCTTTATTCAGAGAAAACTCACATCTTCAAACGGAAAACAGTAATCAAGGTAGTGATACTGGAATCATTAAGCAAATGCAAAATGATCAAATCACTGTAGCACCTAAACTATCTACAAGTGGTCAAACCGGATATTACCTATCCGCAGTCAACGATGACACTTTAAATAACGACGTAAATAAGTTGTCTAACCAAAAGGTTACCTACGCAAATCACATTTTAAGAAGCACTTTCAAACGACCAATCGGTCTATATTCCGGCGACTACCGTGACATCTTAGATAAGTTGATGAAGAAGTCAACCTTCGTTTCACACGGGACGGAATATGAATACAATTCTGATTTATCTACCAAGAACAGTGTTGTGTACTCACAGAAAACATCTGACGGATTGCTTTATGGTACAAAGCATGGTCAAATTACCTTCGACGTTAGTAACGATCACCTATTAGAAGGATATACGCAAAGTTACATGAATGATGTTAGCATTTTGCGTGAAAAAACCGACATCATTTCACCCGCTAAGGCTTTAGTATGGTTATACCAATACAACGAAATCCCTGACAACTCAAAGATTAAATGGGTTCGCTTGTACTACACCCAATTACTATCAATTAAGAACAATATCGTTTTAATTCCAACTTGGGTAATTGGATACACTACTTCAGATTCCTCTTCAGTAGTATCTAAGAGAATCAATGCCTTTAACGGTGCCATCTTGGACAGTAATAGCTCGACTCAATCAGCTACCAAATCGAATTAGAATTTTAGAAAGAGGATCAAAATGAACAACGAAGCAGACGATATGAAAATTAGTGTTTTATCTAGTGGAAGTGGGGGTAATGTAACCTACATTGAAACTAATCAACATAAAATACTATTAGACGCTGGTTTGAGCGGTGTCAGAATCGAAAGATTGATGAAGTCAATCAACCGTTCAATGAAGGATGTCGACATGTTGTTGGTTTCCCATGAACATACCGACCATAGTAAGGCCGTCGGTGTATTGGCCAGACGTTATCCGCAAATTAACGTATACGCAAACCAGCCAACATGGGATGCTATGCATGAAACCATCGGAGAAATTCCAAACGAACAAAAGAATATCTTCCCACCAAACATGGTAATGAACTTTGGTGACATCGATATCGAAAGTTTTGCCGTTTCTCATGATGCCGCACAAGCCCAATTCTACGATTTTCATCATCACAACAAGAGCTTCGTTGTCCTAACCGATACCGGATACATCTCTGATCACATTTATGGTGTTATCAATAACGCTAATGCTTATGTTTTGGAATGCAATCACGACGTTGAAATGCTTAGAAGTGGGGAATATCCATGGTCATTGAAGCAACGTATCATGAGTGACGAGGGCCATTTATCTAACGAAGATGGTGCTAACTCACTAATGGAATGTATCGGATATGACACTAAACGCATATTTATCGGGCACAGAAGTCATCACAACAACGTGAAGGAATTAGCCCATTTAACCGTCGCATCGATGTTAGAAGAAAATGATTTTGGTGTAGGCACCGATTTTGATTTATTGGATACCGATGTTGAAAAGGCATCTAAATTATTTACACTTTAGTTTGATTTAAGATTATTTAATATAATAAGATTAATAAAATTGATAGGGGGAAAACCTTATGAAAAAAAGTGACCGATTTGTCTTAAAAACAGGATTAATTGCCTTAGTGGCTGGACTATTGGGTGGCGGAATCGCCTACGGTGGTGCGAGCTTGTTGCAAAGCACAGGTGTCGACGTTGCCGTTCCAGCTGGTTCTAATGCGGGTGGGACAGCCTCAACATCTAATTTAAAAGTTAATGTGCAATCACAATCAGAAAAGGCATACCAAGCTGTTAAGAACTCAGTTGTTTCAGTAATCAACCTAAAATCAACTAGTTCGGACTCATTTGACTCAATGCTAGGTAAGAGTTCTAGCAAACTAGAAGCTAACAGTGAAGGTTCTGGTGTGATTTACAAGAAGAGCGGAAACGCTGCTTACATCGTAACTAACAACCACGTTGTGTCCGGAGCTTCAGCAATTCAAGTGCTATTAAGCAATGGTAAACAACTAGAAGCCAAGGTTGTTGGTACCGATAGCGTTACCGACTTAGCCGTATTGAAGATTAACGGAAGCATGATCAAATCAGTTGCTTCATTTGGTAACTCTGACAACATCAAGGTTGGTGAAACCTCTCTAGCAATTGGTTCACCACTAGGTTCTGCCTACGCATCTTCACTAACTCAAGGAATCATTTCCGCTAAGAAACGTGAAGTGCCATTGACTGGGTCAAACGGTCAAGCTACAGGTAACACCGCCACAGTTATCCAAACCGATACTGCTATCAATCCCGGTAACTCAGGTGGTCCATTGATTAACCTAGCCGGACAAGTAATCGGAATTAACTCAATGAAGTTAGCTTCTGATAGTGAAGGTACTAGTGTTGAAGGAATTGGTTTCGCCATTCCAAGTAACGAAGTGGTTAAGATTATCAACCAACTAGTTAAGAGCGGAAAGATTGAACGTCCAGCCCTTGGAATTCAATACGTTGACCTAACTAACATTGCGGTTAGCCAACAAAAATCAATCCTAAAACTACCATCATCTGTTGAAAATGGGGTTGTGGTTTACACAGTTACTAAGAACAGTCCTGCTGAAAACGCTGGATTGAAGAAATACGATGTAATCGTCGAACTTGCTGGTAAGAAGATTTCTAGCCAAGACGAAGTTAAGAACATTCTATACAGTCAAAAGCTTGGATCAACAGTAAGCATTAAGTACTACCGTGACGGAAAACTAAAGACCGGAACCATTAAGTTGACTGAAAGTACTTCTCAATTGAAAATCAATCAATAACACGTAATATTTTGAAAAAAATTTTAAGTTATGAAAACGCTGACATGCTGGACATTGTCAGCGTTTTGGCGTTTTTGAGGGGTTGTATTTAATCTAAATAAGATGTATAAATTTATATATTGGATTTTAAATTGATAAATAAAAGGAGTTTTTCATTATCACTATTTTTGGTTTTAGTGTATGGACATTGCTATTATTCATTCCAGTTGGTATCGTTGCCGGTATCTTAAGTACTGTAACTGGATTAGCTTCACTTGCCTCATACCCAGCGCTATTATATTGGGGCGCTTTAAACCCAATTTCAGCAAATATTACTAACACTTCCGCCTTACTATTTAACGTAGTAAGTTCAGCTGTTTCATCCAAGCGCGAATTAGATGGACACTGGAAGGAACTATTCAAAGTTATGACTATCATTTTCTTCGGTGGTATCGTTGGTGTTATTTTACTAACATTCTTACCATCAAAGGACTTTGAATACGCAGTACCTGTATTTATTGCAGCTGCTGGTATTGGTATCTTATTACCAAGCAAGGACACTACTAAGGCACCTACTGCTAAGGTAGTTGAAGAAGACAACATTGGCTCAAAGAAGATGCTTGTTGACTTCGGAATGATCGTTCTATTCTTCGTTATTGGTATCTACGGTAGTTACTTCGGTGCTGCCGCAGGTGTTATCCTATTAGCTGTTCTATCAAGAACAAGTAAAGATCCATTCCCTGTTTACAACGCTATTAGAAACGTTGCCATGGGTTCAGCTAACGTTATCGGTACTATCCTATACTCATTCAAGTATGGTCAACACGGTAGCACCCACATTTACTGGGCACTAGCTATTCCTCTAGGTATTGGTTTCCTAATTGGTGGTTACGTTGGACCTAAGATGGTTCGTGTATTACCAGTTAAGTTAATCAAGATTGTTACTGGTATTTTAGCGCTATACCTAGCTTACACTCAATTCGTGTCAGCTTACGGTATTCACTTATTCTACTTCTTCTAAAGATGAAATTTTGGCACCTATTGTTATTTATAACGGTAGGTGCTTTTTTTATCCTTTTCTTTTATTCGAAAAATGTTAATATGAAATTATGATTTTATTTTAGTAGAAAAAGAGATGAGAAGTCATTACTATTTTAGGTGTAAGTATTTGGATTATTTTATTGTTTATTCCTGTGGGAATCGTGGCAGGAATCTTGGGAACAGTTACCGGTCTATCATCACTAGTATCATATCCCGCATTGCTATACTTTGCTGGATTACCAGCCGTTTCTGCAAACGTGGTTAACAAGGCATCACTAATGTTTAATGCCGTTGGATCATGTATTTCTTCCACCCGTGAACTTAGAGGTCACTGGAAGGAACTATTCAAGATTATGGTTATCATCTTCTTTGGTGGAATTACAGGGGCGATTTTATTAACTGCACTACCATCATCTAGTTTTACCCATATCGTGCCATTCTTTATTGCCTTTGGTGGTTTAATGATTTTACTTCCAGACAAGAAAGAAGTGAACGAAAATACCGAAGGTGCATTGAACTTTAATCCTGCAGCCAAAAAAGATACGCCATGGACTTGGTTAAAGAATATCGCCATCATTGTCCTTACATATTTGATTGGTGCATACAGCGGATATTTTGGCGCTGCATCAGGAATTTTATTATTAGTCCTACTAACTAGAACTACATATAATGAATACACTGTAAGTAACGCAATTAGAAATGTAGCGATGGGAGCTGCCAACATCGTGGCAACCGTCTACTATTCTCTTTTTTCACACGTTGTGTGGATCCTAGTTTTACCACTAGGAATTGGCTTTTTCATCGGTGGATACATCGGACCAAAGATTGTGCGTGTGCTACCAGTTAAATTCATCAAGATTGCGACTGGAATTTTGGCCTTGATTTTAGCTTACACTCAATTTGTTTCAGCTTATCATGTCCACTTTCTATAAAAAGAGCGAAAAAATTTCGCTCTTTTTTTGTGCTTAAAATGTGAGTAATTTTAGAAAAGATAAAATTGATAATTAAAAACTATTTATATTTATAACTGAAAAGAAGAAATTACGTCATGCACGATGCAATCTTCTTACTATTAGTTAACACTAAGTTTATCCATTATGTTTTTTGTGATTATGCTGTACAAGACGAAAAAATAAAACTAAGAGTAAAATGATAAAAGGTGATATTACAATGTTTGAGACCTATAATCATTAATTAAAACTTAACTGAATTATAACTACAAATTATGTAAAAGCAGTGCTACAATACAAAATTGTTCCTCAGGTGATGCATGCAAATGATCACTTTTGTGGAGTTTACATCTTTATAAGCTCTATATTTAATATCTTGATTCGATTGCCATTCTTATTTTTTCTAAGACGCGCGACGAAAAAAATTCGGTGGACGAATGGTAGTTGGATGATGAATCAATATGTTATCTATATCGTAAATGCATATTGTTATGGTTTGTATGTCAAATACGCAAACCTAAGACAATTTAAGCAATCTAAATAATGCACTTTTCGTTGATTACTTCTTAATCGGAATAAATAGTCTAACTTGAGAGACTATTTCTCATCAATAACTTTGTGGTGGATATCTAGCAGCAATGATTTGGTAGGATCATTGTGATGCTTTTAGCCATTAGCATTGCTCCTTTTATTGATTGAGGTTAATCCATTAGGACACATAGTGTTTAGCTATTATTTATTATTTCTGATTCATATGATTATGTATTGTTCTGTGTGATGGTAGACACACAGAATAGTCAATTCCCCCAATCATTTATTAAGTTATGTTTCATAACGTACACGTAAGCTTTGATAATGACAGTTTCGTATGAATTTTGTTTTAAAAGTTGTTGAACCTTCTCTAGTATTTAGATGCTGCATTTAAAGATGTATTTAAGTGGCAATTCTTTTATTAAGACGTAATGGTCAAAAAAGCAATTGGTAGTTATTTCGAGAATTTAAGCAATCGGTGATGCATCTCCGTCACGCAGATTTATCCCAAAATCGTAATACTTTTCATTCCTTATAATAAAAGCATTCTCGATGGTAATTATTATTTAGACTATTATTATATTGCACTAAAAAAGCTTATCCTTAGCGGGATAAGCTTTTTTGTTTTATATTTTACCAATAGGAGAAGAATCCACGGTTGCCAAAGATGTAGCATGTTCTTGGCACAAACCAGTTATAGATACCTGTGAACCATCTATCTATGCAGTTAAAGAAACCGCAGCCCCAGCTGTAATGACGAACTGGACGACACCAACCCCATTGATATACCACTTTATGAGGTCTGCATGGGTTGATAGGTTGAGGTTGGCAGTTGTTGTTTGGTTGTTGATTACCATTATTGTCATTTGGGTTAGTAGGTTTTGTTTGGTCGTATTTAACGTTAGCATTACCACCAAATGAAACGGATGCTGATACTGAAGTGTTAGCAACGTTTTCAGTACCTTGACCTGAAATGGCAACGGTGTTCTTGTAAACATCACCATTAGGATTACCGTTAGCGTCAGTATCGTAAGTTAGGTTGATACCGTTGTTGAATGCACCAGCAAAGTTAAATTCTAGGTTGTTTTTTACTTGATTTACAGTGATAGCAGGAACAGTCTTGTTATCAGCAATGAAGTTGTTGTTTTCGTCCCAGTAACCAGAAGTTGCTTTGACACTACCGGAAACGTATTTTTGGTTTTTACCTAGTGAATCTGTCAATTTAACATTGCTAAGATCATTATGGTTAGGGTTGAAAGCGACATTCCATGTTATTTGTTTATGATCATCTTTTTTAAACCAGCCAGTTTTGTTAATAAACCAGTTTTTGCTTTTATGATCAATGTTTTTACCAGATACATTTAGGTTGATGTCACCTTGACGGTTAATCTTCTTATCTAGCAAGCTACTGTTGAAAGTAAGAGTTGCAGTGGAGTTGTTGATGTTAACAGTTCCTACTGCGACGTTATCGGTGTTGTAAGCTGGGAAACTGTTGGCCCCATCAACTCTGACGTTTTGAGGGATGCTCAATTGAATACTATCGTTTTCCTTAACATCGACGTTGTCTCCCATATTCCAATGATATTTCAACTTATATTGTGTGTAGTAATCCAAATTACTTTGGTTAGTTACATCTTTACCTTGGCTGTCTGAAACTTGATATGAGGAATTGATTTGATTTGTAAGGTCATCGGCATGTGCTGAAACGTTAAAAAAGAACAATCCCAAACAAGCAAAGACAAGTAGGCTAATTACTTTCTTTACCATAATCCTCATCACTCCGATCAATGTTCTGTCTTGTCCCATTTGAGTTCACCGATCATGATTTTATAAAGACTCACGATTGGAATGAAGAAGGTGATAACGTTAACCACAAAATAGTATAAAGTGTTGATAAAAGCCTTCCATATTGATAGATGCATTTTTGGATTTTCACGATGCTTAAAATACCAATTAATGTATCTTTGATATGAAATAGTAGCTAGAAAAGTTAGTATTATCCAGGTGAATAGAAGAGACATAAGTGTATAGTCTACTGAATGATAAGTGAAAAGAATATATATCTGGCGATAAAACACATAGATGTTAACGACATTGACGAATATATACAAAAATGGAATCACCATATCGACGGTTAAGTCGATTTTTAATCCAGTGTTAATATACTTACTCTTATAAACAGCTCCCAAGTATTTAAAACATTGTAATCCCCCTGTGCACCAACGAATTCTCTGTCTTATGTACTTGTACATACTACTGACTGCTTGTTGTCTGACGATAACATGGTCATTAAAGACACTGGTATATCCTTTGATCCAACCTCGAAGGGTAAATTCCATATCTTCTAGTAGGGCGTTATCCCACCCAACGTTTTTTGCCATGTCGAGACTCACAAATTGTCCATTACCAGATGCGATTCCATCACCTAAATTATCACGAGTGATTTGTGCTTTACGGTTCATTCCGCAAAACTCGACATCTTGAGCAACTTCTAGAGCGTTATTAATATTAATCATTTTCACGGCTGATTGAACCATACCAATATCAGGATTTTCTTGGAAGTCAAAAATAGCGGTTTCGATATCTTCAGAACTCATTCGACCATCCGCATCGATAATTAAGACAATATTCTCAGAATACTCGTTTTTGTGTTGATCAATATAAGATGTTGCGAAATTTAACACTGACCCTTTACCCGTATGGGCAATGTCAGAAGTAGTTTGCACCACGATTTCTTTCTTCGATTGAGCAATCGCAAAAGTATCGTCACTGGATTGATCATCGACGACTAAAATATGACCGGTAATGTTTGAATCAAGCTTATTAATCTCGTTTCTTAATGAAACAATGGTATCACCGATGACATTTTCTTCGTTCAATGCTGGAATTACAATCCACAAACAGTATTGTGAGACAATATTAATTTTTCTTTTCTTGTGTTTATAATGTTTTGAATGATTAACCAATAGAAATAGTACTTGTAATATATATAGAATATAAAAAATCATCGATATTACAAATAGAATTTTCACTTTATCTACCTCCGTTTTCGGGACAAGATAACTTCATTATATTCAGAAGTTTATAAATGTCTTGTCTATCCGAAATGCATAAGTAGTATATGATGACACGGTGTCGCTACTGGGATTGAGCGATTTTAAGTTTTTAGACTATATGTCATGTTCACGTGATTAATATTTCTTTTATATAAACTTATCTAAAAAAAGGAAAATTTTACCCATTTTTTGACAAACTATCCAATTATTCAGCTTCCACACTGATGGTTTTTTGTTGATCGAAATCGTATAACCCTTGGTCGGTTAGTTTCAATGTTGGAATTACTGGCAGTGTTAAGAATGATAGGGTGATGAATGGGTCGAAATCGACACCATCACTAATTTCTTTAAACGCTGCCTCGATTTCTTCCAGTTCGTGACTGGCTGCTTGCCATGACTTATCAGACATTAATCCAGCAACTGGTAATGGCATGGTGGCTAAAGTCTTTTCTTCGTCAACTACGGCAATGCCACCCTTAGTAGCGGTAACTTCTTGGATTGCGCGATAGATTGCTTCCTTGGTGGTTCCGACAGCGACGATGTTATGGGAATCATGGGCGACAGTAGTGGCAATAGCACCGTTTTTAATTTTAAAACCATGAACTAGTGCCAATCCATAAGTACCCAGTTGGTGGTGACGTTCTGCGTCGACCATCAATAATACGTCGTTTTCTAAATCGGTTTTGAAATAACCATCTTCTATAGGAACATCTTGAATAGAGTGGGTAGTTTCAATGTGATTTGCAATTACACCCATTACGTGGCATTTATTTGAGTTTAAAGGTAGTTTTAAATCATCAACTGATAGGTTTTGGTGGACGCAGTTGTCGCCGAATTTAATTGGGGTGGTATTAAAACTATCTTCGGTCATGACCTTACCATTTTTGATGACGGTCTTAACGTCGACTTGGTCTAGGTGATCAACGATTACTAAATCTGCTTGGTAGTCTTCCTTGATGGCACCTAACTTATCTAGTTTGTGGGCAACGGCAGCGTTGTAGCTAGCAATCTTATATGCAGTTTCTGGTTTTAGACCATATTGAATTGCTAACTTAATATTGAAGTTAATGCTACCTTCTCGAATGATGGTAGTGATGAACTTATCATCGGTACAGAATGAAAAACGGTCTGAATTATCTTCTGTAACTGCTTGAATGGTGTTTTGTAAATCTCTTTCAACGGTTCCTTCTCTTAAGAAGACATTCATATCGGCAGCAAGTCTGTCGTTCATTTGTTCTAAGCTGACCGATTCGTGATCGGTGGTAATGCCGTTTTCACGGTATTCTTTAAGTTGTTCCAAGGATAATCCGGCACCGTGACCATCAATTTGGTATCCGTGGTCTAAGGCATCCTTTAGTTTTGCCATCATGTCTTTATCCTTATTATGTACTGCTGGGTAGTCCATTACTTCGGCCAAACCGATAACGGATTCTTCAATATATAAAGGGTGTAAATCTTCAGCGGTCAAAGTAGCTCCATTATGTTCGAAACTGGTAGCGGGAACTGAGGAAGGTAACATCACTAGAACTTCTAGTGGAGTTTGTTTGGCGTCTTCAATCATGTATTTAATCCCGTCGGCACCTGAAACGTTTGCGATTTCGTGTGGATCGACGACGATAGAAGTGACCCCCATTGGCACTAAAACCTTACCTAATTCAGATGGAGTGACTAGTGAACTTTCGATGTGAACGTGTGAATCAATAAAACCAGGAACAACAAATTGATTCTTAGCGTCGATAATTTCCTTAGCTTTTAACTCTGGATGATTGCCGACAGCAATAATCTTGCCATTGTTAATAAAAATATCATTAATTTCGAAGCTGTTTGTAAATACATTTAAAACTTTTCCATTTTGAACAAGTAAATCGATTGTTTGCATTTTTCCACCCCAACTTTAATTTAATTTTGATTAAAATTATCAAGTATTATGAAACATTAATGAAAGAAAGTCAAATCTATTTTAATGTTCGGGAAACCTGCGTAGTATTAAGTCTTTAATAGATATATTTTCTATACTTGATAGAGTAATTTTTCAGTAGTGCCTAAAAAAATGTTTAAAAAGGGGGAAATGTAGTGTACAATTATATTGTTCTTAAAAATAGAAAGGGTGAAGAACTTTGAGTGAAAACGTTTCACATGAAAAAAAGGGCTTCGTTGAATATGCCAACGGTCCTTCACTAGAAGAAATTAACGGTGGAATTAAAGTTCCGAAGGACTGGGGATTCTGGAAGACTTTATTCGCTTACTCCGGACCAGGTGCATTAGTTGCGGTTGGTTACATGGATCCAGGTAACTGGGCTACATCAATTACAGGGGGTCAAAACTTTGGTTACCTATTGATGTCTGTCATCTTAATTTCAAGTTTGATTGCGATGTTACTTCAATACATGGCGGCTAAACTTGGAATCGTGAGTCAGATGGATTTGGCACAAGCCATTCGTTCAAGAACCTCAAAGACACTTGGTGTTGTTCTATGGATTATGACTGAATTAGCAATCATGGCTACTGATATCGCCGAAGTTATCGGTGGGGCCATTGCCTTATATCTTTTATTCCACATTCCTCTAATCTTAGCGGTATTCCTTACCGTATTTGATGTTTTATTATTGCTATTATTAACTAAAGTGGGATTCAGAAAGATTGAAGCAATTGTTGTTTGTTTAATCCTTGTTATCTTAGTAGTCTTCATTTATGAAGTTGTACTATCTAACCCAGATTGGTTTGGTGCTATTAAAGGTTTAGTACCAACTGAACGTACATTCTCAAGCAGCCATCCAGTTGCTGGAATGACTCCACTATCAGGTGCTTTAGGTATTATTGGTGCTACTGTTATGCCACATAACCTATACCTACATTCAGCTATTGCTCAAACTAGAGCTATTGATCACAACGATGAAGAAGACGTTGCAAGAACTGTTCGTTTTGCTACTTGGGACTCAAACATCCAATTAACATTTGCATTCTTCGTTAACGCTTTACTATTAATCATGGGTGTGGCCGTATTTAAGACTGGTGCCGTTCAAGATACATCATTCTTCGGTCTATTCGATGCTTTAAACAACACTAAGATGTTATCAAACCCAATCTTAATTGGAGTTGCTAAGTCTGGTATTTTATCAACATTATTCGCTGTTGCATTGCTTGCTTCAGGTCAAAACTCAACAATTACTGGTACTTTATCAGGACAAGTTATCATGGAAGGTTTCGTTAACATGAAGGTTCCTCTATGGGCTCGTCGTTTAATTACTCGTCTAATCTCAGTTGTTCCAGTACTTATCTGTGTTGCTTTAACCGCTGGTGAATCAACACTAAAACAACATGCTGCGATTAACGATTTGATTGAAAACTCACAAATTTTCTTAGCATTCGCATTACCATTCTCAATGCTTCCATTGTTAATGATGACTAATAGCGGTCAAGAAATGGGTAACCGTTTCAAGAACAGATTATGGGTTAATATTTTAGGTTGGATCTCAGTTATTGTGCTTATTTACTTAAACGCAATTAACATGCAACCTGCTGTTGCTGGTTTCTTCAGTGACAACCCAACTGCTGCTCAAAATGCAGAAGCTGGTGTAATTGCTAACATCATTAACGTTGTTATCATTCTTCTACTAATCTGGACATTAGTTGAACTATACTTAGGTAACAAACGTTTAAGAAACAGAGAAGACTAAAATAAAAAATTCAAGAATAGAAGGCGAAAATTATGCAAAACATGGACGTCGAAATTAATTTCAAGAATATTTTAGTTGCTGTCGATGATTCAGATGATGCTTTACTAGCTTTCAAGTACGCTATTTCACGTGCTAAATCAGAAGGCGCAAAGCTAACCATCGTTTCAGTACTAGAAGATGAAGAAATCAATGTTTTCCAATCATTATCAGGACAATTTGTTCATGGTAAGTACGAAGATCTAGAAAAACATCTAGAAAAATACAAACAAACTGCTGAAGCTGCCGGTGTAGCCGATGTTGATATTATTGCATCAACCGGTGAAGCTGGGGAAACCATCATCAAGGATGTGCTTCCTAAGGTTAACCCTGATTTATTGATAGTTGGATCAGAATCAAAGAAGGGCTTAGCTCGTCACTTTGGTAGCCAAGCTGCCTATATGGCAAAATACTCACCAGTATCAGTTATGGTGATTAGATAAAACTATTGATTAATTACTCACTCCGAAAAAAGACCCAAGATAATATCTTGGGTCTTTTTTATAAAACCAAACAAAAAATCCATAGGATAACCTATGGATTTTTTATTATTCAACATCTAAAACGGTTTGTTTTTGTTTGAATTGTTCTTTTACGAATTCATAGAACTTTACTTGTGTGATGTAGTAGTAAGGGAATACGTAAATACCGACGATTCCGGAAGTAATGGCAACTAGAATCATCCAACCGATGAATGATAGTTGTAATACAAGATAATCTACCTTGTAGCCCTTCATCATGTCTTGGCTGGTCATGATGGCAGTGTAGGCGCTAACCGGTTGGTTGGCCAATCTAGCATCTCTGTATACCCAAAGTGCTTGGGTGTATGCAAAACTCTTGATTACTACCCATACGGTTACGGCAATGAATTCTGCGATAGAAAGGGATAATCCTAATGCGTTTGGTATTAAAAGCATGAATAGAAAACCAGGGATATATAGTAGTGACCATAGTGATAATAAGATTGATCTTAAAACCCAAGTCCATGTGGTACCCCAGAAAAGACGTTGGTCGTCGATAAATGTTAGTGATTTTCTAAGTGGATTTTGGAAATCATCTTGTCCTCTCAATACGTTGAAGGCGGTGTAGATAGCACCAAGTAAAAAGATTGAAGATAAGATTATGAAAATAAATGTTGCAACATAGTTAACGGCGTCATTACTTGTAATGTTAGTAGTAACATTTGTGGCATCTACATTAAGAACTGAGTTAAAGCTTACTTGATTAGCTAAAACATTGTAAGCAATGTAAGTTAGCAAGAATGGTAGAAATAGGATGAAGAAGAAGCGTTGGTGACCACGGATTAGGCCTTTAACTTCTTGTTTTTGTTCTGGACGATTGTACATGATAAGCCTCCTGTCTTATTTAATGTCTTAATTATACCAAAAACCCCGGTCGAAGAAATCTGACCGGGGTTTAATTTTTGATTAAGAATGATTTAGATGTTCTTCCAAGTGTCGTGACCGATTGAAGGGAATAGGTGAACATTTCTTTCAATTTCAAGTGGGGTCATCTTCATGTTAACGGCTGGAACAATCATGTCCACTGCGTTATCAGCTTGGTCTGAGATTTCAGTAAAACCAACTAAGCGTTGTTCCTTGTCAAAAATGTAGGCATTCTTAACAACTGGTTCCTTAGTGATTTGTCTAAACCATGTGTTAGTAGCATCGTGTTCTTCAACAGTGTATTCTTCACTAGCGTTTGCTTCATCAACAGTAACACCCATTTGACTGATACGAGGTGAAGTAAATACTACTGATGGAATTGCTGGGAAGTCGATTGGTTGATCAGTTTCACCGGCAAATAAGTGCTTTAGGTATTGTGATTCGAATGTTGCTGTTGGAGTTAAGTTTGGTTGACCGGTAGCGGCAACGTCACCTGAAGCGTAGATGTTTTCAACTGATGTTTGTAGGTATTCGTTAACTAGGACACCTTTCTTATCATCGTATTTAACACCCACTTCGTCTAGACCCATGTTGTGAACCATTGGAACACGACCAGAAGCGTCTAGAATGTAATCAACAGTTAGTTGTTGGTTGTCAGCGTAAGTAACAGTGTATTCGTCAACATCTTGGCTGAATGAACGTAGACCAGAGTTTTCAACAAACTTGATACCTGATTTCTTCATTTCGTCCATTAGGATTTTTACGTATGGTTGGTAGAAAGGACGTAATGCCTTGTCACCATGCATGAACATAGTAACATCAGCACCTGCTTCGTTTGCCATAGTAGCAAATTCCATGGCGATGTAACCAGTACCAACAATTGCCATACGTTTTGGCATGTCTTCTAGTTCCATGAAGTCTCTTGAATCATGTGATAATTCAGTACCTTCAATTTCAACTTTGTGAGGTGTTAAACCTGTGGCGATAACAATCTTGTCTGAAGTTACGTGTTCACCATTAATTTCTAATGTGTGAGCATCAGTGAACTTAGCGAAACCATGGATAACATCCATTCCTAAGCTCTTCATAGTTGCTTCACGGTCTACCTTGATTGGTAGGATTCCCTCGCGTTTGTGTTTGATGTTTTCTTTCCAGTTTAGCTTAGTGTCACCTTCAACAATGTCTTTCATACGTCTTTGGGTCTTAGCTAGGGTAACTGGTCCATCAAGTGAGATTTTGGCGTTACAACCCCAGTTAGGGCAAGTACCACCAACGGCGATTGCTTCTACAAACGCAATTTTAAAACCTTGTTTGCAAAGTGTCTTGGCACCGTCGAATGCGGCGTGTCCTGATCCGATGTAGATAACATCGTAATCGAAGTTAGGATTTTTCATGTTAAAGCCTCCGTATTTATTACGATTTTTATATTTTCTTATATTAATTAATGTACAATATTGTAGTGTTGCAAACAAATATATTGACTCGATTTTAACGGAATTTTAACCAATAAAAAAACCACCCAAAAGGGTGGCTTTACTTAATATTTTATAGATGTTGCCAAGCGTCACTACCGATAGTAGGGAACAAGTGGACAATCTTGTTAATTTGAGATTTGTCTAATTTTAGAGCGACGGCAGGTAGGATGGAATCAATTACGCTATCTGCTTCATCAGAGACTTCTGTAGCACCAACTAAATGGTGTTCTTTGTCAAAGATGTATGCACGTTTAGCGATTTTTTCATTGGTAATTGAACGATACCAATCAGCAGTCATATCGTGTTCTTCAACAGTGTAGTCATCACTGTTTTTAGCTTCTTCAACTGAAACACCTACTTGAGCGATACGAGGTGAAGTAAATACAACTGAAGGAATAGCAGGGAATTCAATTGCATCCTTGGTTGCACCTGAGAATAAGCTTGTTAGATATTGTGATTCGAAGATAGCTGTTGGAGTTAATTTTGGTTGACCAGTTGCAGCAACGTCACCGGAAGCATAAATGCTATCAACTGATGTTTGTAGATGATCGTTTACTTCAATACCGCTCTTCTTATCGTACTTAACACCAACTTCGTCTAAACCAATGTTTTCGACATTTGGAATACGACCAGTCGCATCTAAGATGTAGTCAGTGAAGACTTGGCGGTCATTTGATAGTTCAATGGTAGTCTTGCATTTTTCTTCATGGAATTCTTTAACTTCTGCATTTTCAACGAATGTAACACCTTTTTCCTTTAAGTCGTTAACTACAGAATCAACGTATTCTCCATTGAAACCACGAAGTGCACGATCGCCATGCATGATAACAGTAACTTCTGATCCAGCGGCATTAGCAATAGATGCAAATTCCATTGCAATGTATCCAGCACCAATAATAGCGATGTGAACAGGAAGTTCGTCAATGTTTAAGAAGTCCTTAGAGTCATGTGCCATTTCCTTACCAGGAACATCCAATCTGTGTGGACGTAAACCAGTAGCGATGACAATCTTATCAGCAGTGTAAGATTTACCATCAACATCAACAGTATGAGGGTCAGATAACTTACCATATCCATTAATAACATCAATACCAAATGCTTCTAGACCACCCTTGATGGCACCAGAAATACCATCGATTACTTTATGTTTGTTTAACATGTTTTGGGTCCAGTCAATGCTTAATTCACCCTTAATGATGTTTTGTAGACGCTTTTGAGTTTCTAAAACTTGTGCTGGTAAATCTAAAGCGATTTTAGCGTTACAACCCCAGTTGGGACATGTACCACCAATTTTATCGCCTTCAACGACAGCAACTTTGTAACCTTTTGCAGCTAATGGCATAGCACCGTCAAAAGTACCATGTCCAGCACCGATGTATAATACATCATAATCAAAATTTTCAGCCATAATTATCAAGTCCTTTTTTCAAATTATTATGAATTACTAATTTATAAGATAAACTCATGTATTGTGTAATTCAATTAATTTGCCTCAAATTATATAGTGTAAGACATAACAAAATTTATATATTTTATAAAAAAATAATAATAAAAGTACTGTAAAAATAATAAAAGTAGTATATAATTGCTTTGTGAATAAATAAACAAAAGATGAAAAGAGGATGTTACTATGACTCAAAAAGTTGCATTTGTTACAGGTGCCGGTCAAGGTATCGGTAAAGCAATCGCTGAAAGATTAGCTCAAGACGGTTTTGCAGTTGCAGTTGTTAACCGTACTGCTGAAAAAGGTGAAGCGGTAGCAAAAGAAATTAACGCAAATGGTGGTAAGGCAATTGCTGTTCAAGCAGACGTTGCTGACAGAGACCAAGTATTTGCTGCAGTTGAAGAAACTGTAAAACAATTGGGTGACCTAAACGTTGTTGTTAACAACGCTGGTGTAGGTCCTACTACTCCAGTTGAAACTATCACTCCAGAACAATTCAACACTGTATACAACATTAACGTTGCATCAGTTATCTGGGGAACTCAAGCAGCCAAGGCTAAGTTCAACGAACTAGGTCATGGTGGTAAGATCATCAACGCTACTTCTCAAGCTGGTGTTGTTGGTAACCCTAACTTAACTCTATACGGTAGTACTAAGTTTGCTATTCGTGGTATCACTCAAACCACTGCTCGTGATTTAGCTGGTGAGGGTATCACTGTAAACGCATTTGCTCCTGGTATTGTTAAGACTCCAATGATGATGGACATTGCCCATGAAGTTGGCCAAAATGCAGGTAAGGATGACGAATGGGGTATGCAACAATTCTCTAAAGATATCGCATTAGGTTACTTAGCTGAATCAGAAGACATCGCTGCAGGTGTTTCATTCCTAGCAGGTAAAGATTCAGACTACATGACTGGTCAAACACTAATTCTAGATGGTGGTATGCAATTCCACTAAAATCATATCTTGGATATGAAAAAAGCCGTAGCTTAGGAACTGAAGTTATAATATTGAACAGATAAATAAAAGCACTTTCGATAAAATGATTATTTTAATTTGATAAAATAACATAATTCGGAGGTGTTTTTTGTATGGCTAATAATAGATATTCATATG
>NZ_JAPDKO010000021.1:0-27648 GCF_030398685.1 Apilactobacillus sp. EABW-1NA | reverse complement strand
CTTCTGAATAAATTGTTATTTTATAAGCGAATTGACTTCGCAATGTTTAATTCTTACAACCAAGTTGTAAGTTCCTTACACATCATCGATTATCAATCTTGTTCAGTTTTCAAAGATCTACCATTTAATTAACTTGCTGCCTCAATTGACAACTCGTTAATCATATCATCTTGTCAAAGCCGTGTCAACAACTTTTTTAATATTTTTTGCGTCATATCAATAACGCAACTCATTTATAATATCAAATTAATGACATCGTGTCAACATGTTTTGAAAAAATTAATCGTTGCTGATTTGTAATCATTTTTAATTACATCTCTCAACAACAAATAATATTATGCCAGGTAAACCTTATAAAGTCAACACTTCTCCGCAAATAAATTAAAAAAAGTAGATTGAATTAATCAATCTACTTTTAAACGATCATATTACTATTTAATTCTAGCTAAGAAGTACTTCTTCTTACCTCTTCTAACAACAACGAACTTACCGTCAAATGAAGTGCTTGGATCGATTTCAAAATCAACATCGTCAACCTTTTCTCCATTAATACGGATGGCACCGTTGCTTACATCTTCTCTAGCTTGTCTTCTTGATGGTTCGATTGCAGTATCGTCTGCTAACCATTCAACAATGTTCTTCTTGTCTGCACTAACTTCAACAGAAGGCATGTTCTTGAATCCAGTTTCTACTTCATCAGTAGTTAGGTCTTGGACGTTTCCTGAGAACAATGCTTCGGTAATGTTTTGTGCTTCGACTACGGCATCCTTACCATGAACGAATTCAGTTACTTCTTCAGCTAAACGACGTTGAGCAGCTCTCTTCCATGGTTCGTTCTTAACTTGTTCTTCTAGTTCTTCGATTTCTTCCTTGTTTAGGAAAGTAAAGTACTTCAAGTACTTGATTACATCCCTATCATCAGTGTTAATCCAGAATTGGTAGAATTCGTAAGGTGTAGTCTTTTCTGGATCTAACCATACAGCTCCACCTTCAGTCTTACCGAACTTAGTACCATCTGCCTTAAGCATTAATGGAATAGTTAAACCAAATGCTTTTGCATCTGCACCTTGAGTCTTATGGATTAGTTCGATACCACCAGTGATGTTACCCCATTGATCAGCCCCACCGATTTGTAGTTCAACACCATTGTTTTTGTATAGGTGTTCAAAGTCCATTGCTTGTAGAATTTGGTAAGTAAATTCAGTGTATGAGATACCTGTTTCTAGACGGCTTGAAACGATTTCCTTGTTTAACATAGTATTAACGTTGAAGCGTTTACCGTAAATACGAAGGAAGTCTAATAATGATAGTTTTGAAGTCCAGTCATAGTTGTTAACAATTTGGAACTTACCATCTTCACCAAACAAGCTCTTCATTTGGTTAGTTAGGCATTCTTCGTTGTGCTTAACTTGTTCCATACTTTGTAACTTTCTTTCAGCCTTCTTACCTGATGGGTCACCAATTGAACCAGTAGCTCCACCGATTAGAATAACTGGCTTGTATCCAGCTAGTTGGAATCTCTTCAAAATCATGAATGGAATTAAGTGCCCAACATGCATACTGTCACCAGTTGGGTCAATCCCTGCATATAGACCAATCTTCTTTTCGTTTACTTCTTTCTTTAGGCCTTCAGCATCAGTTTGTTGATTAATGGCGCCACGCCATTGTAAATCATCGATAATGTCCATGTTTTTTCCTCCTAATAAAAAAGTCCCTGACAAATAAATTGTCAGGGACGAAATGTTTTTTGTTAATCCGCGTTACCACCCAAGTTATCGTACTAATGTACAATCTCTTTCAATCATTTATAACGAAATGACGCGTCCAATAATGGAAAGCTCTGTAGGTGTAATTCTTTAACGCGTTTGCCTAGTTCGCATTCCCACTAGGTTTCTGAATACACAAATCGCATTAAATACTGGTAACTACTTCTTAGCTTTATATTTAATAGATACTATCATAATAATCAGCAAAGAAATAAAAGTCAACACTATTTAACTTGGCTTAGCTTTTGCTTGATTTCAGGCATCATCTTTTGAAGTGCTTCAGCTTGTGCTTTTTGCGTAAATTCAGCGGTTGCCTTCTTAACTAGTACCTTTTGTTGTGCACTTGTCATCTTAGGGTTCTTCATCATTGCTGCCTTAACTTGAGCTTGAACGTATTGTTCAGCTGCCATCTTCATTTGAGCTTGAGCAGCAGTGTTTGATCCACTAATTTCTTTGATGATTGATGGCAATTGCTTTGCTTGGTTAACTGTTAAAGTCATCCAGCTCTTTGGAACGTAGAAGTAATTGATTGTTTTTACTCTAGTTGGTTTTTGTGCCAAACCGAACCATAGACGGTTAGCGCTTGAGTTGTATTCATACTTAACAGTCTTAGTTACTAACTTAGCCTTATCACTATTAATAGTAATAATCTTGTTTTCTACCTTATTAGTACCAGTGTGTGATGGATTAGTTGCCTTTTCATCGGTACGGTAGATAACTACCTTATCTTTACCTGAAGTACCGATTGGTTGGTAAAGTAACATGTTCATGCCCTTATCAGCACTTGAAACTAACTTAGTTGAAGTTTCATGGCTAACTTTGTGCATACCATAGTGATCATGGAAGTTAATAGTAATGAAGAAAGTTGAAAGGATAAATAGAACTGCAAATACAATAGAAGTAATTGCGTGTAGTACCTTGTTGTTAGTTAATAGGTTAAAACAAATAAAGAATAGGAATGCAGAAATGCACAGTACGAATAAAATCATTATTTATTTACCCCCTTTTTGTTGTCATGTAACCAGAAGCTAGCAATGAATCCAACTACGATGAAGAATGCAGCTACCCAGAACGCAGCATGGTAACCAGTTAAAGTAGCATCAATTGCTGAATTCTTGTAAGCCAATGGATCTAGTTTTAATAGTGACTTAGCAGGCATGTTGCTTGTAGTTACGTTAGATAGGATTGAAACCAATACGGCAGTGGCAATAGCAGCACCAACTTGTCTTACAGTATTATTAACTGCTGTACCGTGGTTGATCTTGTCATCAGGTAATGCGTTCATACCGTAAGTGGTTGAAGGCATCATTACAAGAGCCATACCGAATGTTCTTACAGCGTATAGGATAATAATGTAGGCAATTCCAGTATTTTCAGTAATGTATGCGAATGGCAGTGTACCGAAGAATAGTAGAATTAAACCAGTGGTGATTAGTTTCTTAGCACCGTGCTTATCAAAAATAGCACCGGCAAATGGTGAAACGATACCCATCATTAAAGCACCAAGTAATAAACTTAGCCCTGAATGGAAAGCGTTCATTCCACGAACAATTTGTAGATATAATGGTAGAACCATTTCAAAACCAACTAAAGCCATCATAGTAATTGATGATAGGATGGTTGCGATTGAGAACTTAGCTGACTTGAATACCTTAACGTCTAGGAATGGTTTTTCCATTACTAATTGACGCCATACAAATAATACGATGAAGATAGCACCAATAATTAGTGTAGAGATAACTGTTGCGCTACCCCATCCATCAGTACCAACTTCTGAGAAACCGTATAGTGCACTACCAAAACCAATAGTTGAAAGAATTAATGACAATACATCAATCTTTTCCTTCTTAGTAGGTAGAATTGGGCGCATGTAGTATAGACCTAATAGAATCACAATAGCGACGATTGGAATGATGATTCCAAATAGGTCACGCCAAGTGTAGTTAATTAAAATCCAACCTGATAATGTAGGCCCAATCGCTGGAGCTAAACCGATAACAACACCAGATAGCCCCAAGGCAGCACCACGTTTTTCAGGTGGGAAAATTCTAAGCATGATAGTTTGTAGCAATGGCATTGTAACTCCAACACCTAACGCTTGAATTAAACGAGCTGCTAACAAAGTACCGAAGTTTGGAGCGAAGAAAGCAAGGACAGTACCTGCTTCAAAAATTGACATTGCTCCCAAGTATAGCCATTTAGTGTTAACACGGTTTGATAACCATGCACTAACTGGGATTGCAATCCCGTTTACTAACATAAATCCGGAAGTTAACCATTGAACAGTTGAAGTGTTAATGTCAAAGTCCTTCATTAATGTAGGAAACGCGGTTGCTAAAATTGTTTGGTTTAAAATAGTACAGAAAGTACCAACCAATAAAATCACAACAAGCATGATTTTGTTGTATGATTTACCGTTTGCATCTACATTCATAATCTAACCCCTTTTCGTTAATATTTTATTTTCTCTATAAATTTCGACAATAACTAATATACATCTGACATTTTTCTTTGTCAACAAATTTGACAACGATAGTAAAAAATATATAATAATTATTGATTATGTAACATCACTTATGAAAATTTAAGAAGAAAAGGATGTGACACAGTGGAAGAAAAGTATACAAAAGAAGACATTCAAGACTACTCCAGACGTATCCATAAACTAATGCAAGATCTTGACTTATCAATCGGCATTGGTGGATTGTCTAGAACCTGTAACGTGCCACAAAGCAAGATTAGATATTGGGAACAAAAGGGATACATCCATTGCCAAAAAGGTGATAAAAATACGAGTCATCGTTATCCATATTCATCAATTATTAAGGTAGAGTTAATCAAATCATTTTTGAACTCGGGATATACTCTTGCTAAGGCAGCGGAGAAAGCAGAAGTTTTTGATAAAACCGGAAGTTTACTACATCGAATCGCCAAACAGCGATTTAACTGCATTGACATGGTTAACAATCGCCCCGCAATCGACATGGGCCCCCTAAAAGATGACCCTGAAAAACATGTCTACTTTGTCGATTATGACGGTGATTTAGAGGCCCAAATTATTAAGAAAAAATAAAAATGAATTCCAAGTATGGAATTCATTTTTTATTTGTAATAATATTGAAACAATTGAGGCACATAGCTTTGATATATTAGGAAGTTTAATTTATAATTGAAGTATGATAAATATATGGTTTTTACAGTCATACATATGAACAAAACGCTAAAATATCTTATTGTATTCTAATATCTTATTTAGTGGTCCTTAAAGGAGGAATTCATTTATAATGTGGTTTTTAGATATTATTAACGATTTCATTATCGGGTATCCAATTGTTGTGTCAGCAATTTGGATTGTCGGGGCATTGTACTGTAACATCTACCACCGCTCGGAAAAATTTGCTAAAGTGGATGGATCTGAATTAGTGTCAATTCTAGTTCCCGCTCATAATGAAAGTGATACGTTAAACGAAGCGATTTCAGCAATTTCAAACATTGACTATAAGAACTTCGAAGTTGTTTTAATTGATGATAAAAGTGATGACGATACATTAGATATTATGTACAAGTTACAAAAGCAATACGCTAGTCAATTTAAAATCAAAATCGTTCCGGTCGATGTTAACCAAGGTAAAGCTAACGCAATGAACGAAGGTTTCAAAGTTGCTGAAGGAAAATACATTGTTGGTATCGATTCTGATTCCCTACTAGCAAAGAACTCAGTGACCGAACTAGTTAAGACACTTAAGACTAATCCAAAACTTGGTGCCGTTGCCGGCAAACCCGTCGTTAGAAATAGAACTACCGTTTTAGGTCGTTTACAACTTCTTGAATACATCGGTGTTATCGATATTATCAAGAAGGCTCAATCATACCTATACGGCCGTATCAATACCGTTTCTGGTGTTATCGTTGGTTTCAGACGTGAAGCACTTGAAGATGTAGGTGGATGGCACACTGATGTTATTACCGAAGATATTGATATTACCTGGAGAATGTACCGTAAGGGCTGGAGCGTTAGCTACCAACCTACTGCAATCTGTTGGATTCTAGTTCCAGAAAACACTAGAAACTTAATCAAACAACGTCGTCGTTGGGCTCGTGGTGGTATGGAAGTTATCGCTAAGAACAAGGATCTTCTACTACACGGTTCAATTACTCAAAAAGCTTTAATGTATGAAACAATTATCAGTAGTACTTGGGCTGTTTTAACCGCATTAAGTACTATCTCTTATTTCTTCAACCTATTATTAATTCATGAAGTTCAATTAGATGGTGACGTCTTATTAGTACTTATCATCGTCAGTATCTTACAATTCTTCATTGGTTTCTACGGTTCACACGAAACCGCCCTACTAAGCTTCGTCGATTTACTATTGATTCCTGCTTACATTGTTTACTACTGGATGGTTAACTTAATTTCATGTATCTTGGCTTTAGTTTCATTCTTCCTAGATCCTGAAAATGTAGGTACCTGGAGTAGTCCAGACCGGGGGGTAAAATAATTATGAAGAAAGATTTGAGAAATGATTACGAAACATTCGTAATCAGAAAGAGCATCAGTCCATTAAGACGCTTAGTTCACTTTATTCTATTCACTGCTTTATGGATTTACGTTGCCTTTGTTTTAGTCGTAAACTTCGCTTTTCTATTTGGTTTCTACAGTGATGATTTCGTTAGTTTCTACCTATTATTAAACCTAAATTACGATTTATACATCAAACTATTAATTGCAATTGCTGGATTAATTATTATCACTGCAATATACTCAACATTTAGATTAGTTTACTTACGGAGGTTAAACAAAAATGTCAAATAAGAATCAAAAAATGACAAGAAAGCAACGTAAGATTATTGTTATTATTCTAGCAATCATTCTGTTCGTCATTATGTCATTTACTATTCACAGATCTGTTGAATACGATAAAGGTAGCAGTGAATACTACGGATTAACTAAGCAAGAAGAAAAAGCTAAAAACGGTGTCTTGGTATTTTGTTACCACCGCATCCTAAAGAACAACTTCGGGGTTAACGTTTCAAGAACACTATCAACTAACTCACAACTTCATGATTTTGATGTTCCTGCTAACGAATTCAAAGAACAAATGGAATTCCTACACAAGCACAATATCAAAGTTATCTCAGGTGCTGAAATGGTTAAGATGACCAATTCAAAGAAGCCAATCAAAGGTAAGTACGCTGTACTGACATTTGATGATATCGATAGAACTACTATTGATAACGCTATTCCAATCATGAAGAAGTACAACTACCCATTCACTACTTTCATTATCACTGGTAACACGGGTAGATATCGTGAAGGTACTCAACTAGCAACATGGTCACAAATTCATTACGCTAGACAAGAAGCTGGTAACCTAATGACAATTGGTGTTCACACCAACAACATGCATTACCTTACTTCAAACCTAATTCCAGTGTTTAACCTACCTAAGAATTACGATCGATTTACAAAAGACTTCGTTAAATCTAGAGAAGTTCTAAAAGCACACACTGGTATTTATGCTGATTCATTCGCCTACCCTTACGGTGGTGGTACTCCTAGAATTTCTCAATTCTTAGCAAGACAACCTCACCTAGGCTGGGTTGGTACACTTGATTCCGGTACTGTTTACAACCATGGTAACGGTAATCACACTGATCCAATCTACACACCAAGAATGATTATTAATACAAACAGTTGGCCAAGCATCAGAGAATGGTTCTTAAAGAAAAGCTAACTAAAACAAAAAGCCATACGAATTAATCGTATGGCTTTTTTAGTACCCTTTTTAAGCAAATAAAAAAGCCCTCAAGAGAGGACTTCTTTTTAGTTATTACTTGTCTAATTTAGTCTTGTTTTGAACTTCTAGCTTATCGTTGAATTCGTAAACTACAGGTTCACCAGTCTTCATTTCAAGATCCATGATGTCGTCATCGGAGATTCTTTCAATGTACTTGCTTAATGCACGTAGTGAGTTACCGTGTGCAGCGATGATAACGTTCTTGCCGTCTAATAGCTTAGGAGCAATTTCGTCAGCCCATAGAGGCATAACACGTTCTAGAGTAACCTTTAGGTTTTCACCACCAGGGATTAAGTTAGGATCTAAGTCCTTGTAACGACGGTCGTTTACAGCTGAACCTTCGTCATCTGCACTCAATAGTGGAGGTAGTGTGTCGTATGAACGACGCCAAATGTGAACTTGTTCGTCTCCGTACTTTTCAGCAGTTTCTTTCTTGTTTAGACCTTGTAGACGACCGTAATGACGTTCGTTTAGTCTCCAAGTCTTAGTTTCAGGTACCCATAGTTGGTCTGATTCTTCTAAGGCGTAGTGTAAAGTCTTGATAGCACGAGTTAGAACTGAAGTGTATGCGTAATCAAATTCTAGTCCTGCCTTCTTAACTAATTTACCAGCTTCTTTAGCTTCTTCTACACCTTTATCGCTTAAATCAACATCTTCCCAACCAGTGAATTGGTTTGAAAGGTTCCATTGACTTTGTCCGTGACGGATTAATACAAGTTTTGACATAGGTCGAAAACCCCTTTCTATTTCTTAAATCAACAATACTATTTTACATCAAAAGTAAAAAATTTACATCCTATTTGACAATTCTCTTTATATTTATTGCCTTTTTGTTTTCACCCTTTACTCCTAAAATTTCTAGGAAGAAGGCTAGAATTGGTACAGAGACGATTAAGCCCCATGTTCCGAATATTTCTTCACCAATTATTAAGGCACAAAATGTATAGAAAATTGGTAACTCTGTTCTAGAAGACATTAGTTTTGGATTCAAAATGTATGCTTCTAGGAAGTGGACTACAGCAATCATAATAATTAGGTAAATGATGTACTTCAATCCACCTACGGAATAACCGACAATGGATAAAGGTACCAATGAAATGATTACACCAGCAACCGGCACTAAACTTAGGAAGAAGATCATAATTGATAGAATTACCAATTGTGGAATTCCCATGAATGCCATGATTAAGGTAGTAAAGATGGTGTTAAATAGCGCAATCAAGAATTGTGCTTCTAACACGACACCAAATGTCTTGGTAAATGTCTTAGCAAAGTAGTAGACGTCTTGGAAGAACCATGAAAATTCTGCATCCAAGAAGCGTTTGCTAAACTCACCCATTGATTTTTCTTCTAATGTAAAGAAGAAACTCAAGATTAGAGATAAAAAGAATGTTACCCCCATTTGGCCTACGCTAGATACATATTGAAGAATAATTGAGAAGCTCCCCTTCACTTCACTTAAGAAGTTAGAACGGTGGATGAACTGAACAATCATTTCTTTAATTTGGGTAGTACCATGAAGGTTATTTGGATCTTCGTAGAAATCAATAATGTGTTTTGATGCTGTAACAGCTTGGTCGTAAATTACCGGTGAGTAAATTGCAACCGCAGTTACTACCCCAGCAATAAATAGTAGATAAGTCAAAATGACTATGATTGGTGCTGGAATTTTAATGTATCTTCTAATAAAGCCGACCCATTTGGTGACTAGCAATGAGAAGATAAAGGTTAGTAGTAACATACTCATCATTGAGCGCATTAGATATAAAACAAAGATTATAAAAATCAATACACACCAGCGTCTTAGTTTAACGTTGGCTAAAAATTTATCCCACAGTTTCATAATTCACCCCGCTATTTAGTTATGTTTTAATTATAACATTTTACACTATAAAAAATAATCAAATTAGTCGGTGTCTTTACTTACATAAAGTACCCTCATAAGAGTATAATGAGTTCGTGGTTTTATTAATAAAGAAAGGACTGTTCTCATGTTTGAAAAAACTTTTTATAAAACATTTTTTAAACACGGATTTAATGAACCAATCCAAGTAAATTATTGGGACGGCAAATCTGAAAAATATGGTGAAGGTGAACCTAAGGCTACCATCACTATGAAAGAACCAATTCCGATCAAGGATATTAGAAAGAATGCTTCTATCGCATTGGGAGAAGCTTACATGGACGGAAAAATCGATGTTGATGGAAGTATCGAAGACCTAATCGTTTCAGCTTACCAAAAATCAACTAGTTTTATTCGTGACCATAAATACATTAATTTCCTACCTAAGCAAAATCATAACGAGTCCACCAGTAAGAAGGACATTCAAAGTCACTACGATATCGGTAATGACTTCTACAAGATTTGGTTAGATAAGACAATGACCTATTCATGTGCTTACTTTGAAAATCCTGACGATGACTTGTACGATGCTCAAATGCAAAAAGTACACCACATTATCAAGAAACTAGATCCTAAGCCAGGTCGTACCCTACTAGACATTGGTTGTGGTTGGGGTACATTAATGCTAACTGCTGCTAAAGAATACGGACTAAACGTAGTCGGTGTTACTTTAAGTCAAGAACAATGCGATTACGTAAACGCACAAATTGAAAAATTTGGTTTACAAGATCAAGCAGAAGTTCGCTTACAAGATTACCGTCAACTAGGTGATGAACATTTTGATTACATCACTTCAGTTGGTATGTTCGAACACGTTGGTAAAGAAAACTTGAACGAATACTTCTCATGCATCAACAAATACCTAAAGGACCATGGTGTTGCTTTAATTCACGGAATTACTAGACAACAAGGTGGAGCCTACAACGGTTGGATTAATAAGTACATCTTCCCTGGTGGATATGTTCCAGGTATGACTGAAAACCTAGATCACATCATCAACAATGGTCTTCAAATCTATGACTTAGAATCATTAAGAAGACACTACCAATACACATTGGAACACTGGGACAAGAACTTTAACGATCATATTGATGAAGTTAAAGAAGTCATGGGTGATGACGAACGCTTCTTAAGAATGTGGGACTTATACCTAAAGACATGTGCTGGTTCATTCAAGGCTGGTAACATTGACGTTATGCAATACTTAATCTCAAAGGGTCCTTCAGGACAAGAACTACCAATCACTAGAGATTACATGTACAAATAATTGAAAAAACCATTAAAAAACATCGGTGAAAAAATTTCACCGATGTTTTTTCTTTTAATTGTCTTGACTTTTATTTCTGACTTATGGTTTAATTATAAAAATTTTAATTAGTTTCTAATCTAATTCTAATTTTTAAAATACAAATACTTTTAAGTAAGGGAGTTGATTCAATATGATAAATGCAACAAAAGACGATTCACCTCAGATGAACGCCGCGAATCTTGCGCACGTTGAAGTAAAATCTGGGTTTAAGGATAGTGTATATTTAGTGTTCAATGGGGTGTCTAATGCGATTTTAGTCACACTAGGTGTTGGTTTATTATTAGGCGCTATTGCCAACTTTGTTCACTGGACAGCTTTAGCTGAAATTGGATTAATTTGCCAATACTTAATGGCCCCCGCCATCGGTGCTGCCGTTGCCTCACAATTGAAGACTAATACACTGGTGTTATTTAGTTCAATGATTGCCGCTACGGTTGGTGCAAACAACGTATTCTTCACATCAGCTGTGACGAATGCAGTTACTGCAACCGGACACGTATTACCTCAACCAGCAGGTTCAGCCGTCTTCATGATCGGTCAACCTGTTAGTGCATTAGGTGGCGCTGTTGTCGCCACAGTCATTGGTAAATACTTAACCGGAAAAACACCTTTGGATATGTTCTTAGTACCATTTGCAGCTACATTTGTAGGATGTGTTGCGGCCTTAGGCTTTGCAACAGTCACTACCCCTGCTCTTGTATGGTTATCAGGAGTAATTGCTAAGACCATGGTTATTAACCCATTCGTTGGTGGATTAGTAATTTCTGTTGTATGGGCAATTTTTCTAATGACCCCTGCCTCATCAGCAGCATTAGCAATTGCTGTTATGTTGGATCCATTATCGTCAGGTGCTGCATTATTAGGAACAACCGCACAATTCGTATCATACACAGTGATGTCATATCGAGTAAACAAGCCAGGTGCAAACATTGCCCAAGGTTTAATTACTCCAAAGGTTCAATTTGGTAACATCACCAAAAACCCATACATCGCAATTCCTGGTATCGTCTCTGCTGCAGTTATCGGACCAATTGGAACATTAGTATTTCATTTCTCAGTATCATACAAGATTGCTGGATTAGGTTTGAACTCACTAATTGCTCCAATTACCCTTGCTTCTGAAAGTATGCCAAAACTAGCTATCTACGTAGTCTTGGGTGTAGTTGTACCAGCTGTAATTTCAGTGGTACTTGTTAAAGTTCTAAAGGCTGCTCATAAAATCAAAAATGACGACATGAAAATCGATATTGTCTAATCATTAAAAAGTACTGGCGGTTATCGCTAGTGCTTTTTAGTATATTTGCAGCCCGGTAGAACTTAGTTTTCTATATAAGGGAGTGGATTCAAATGATTGATGTAGCAAAAAAAGACGCCCCACAAATTGATATGGTAAAGCCTTTTTCTTCCGTCAAAGAAAATGTCTTTTTGGTAGTAAGTGGTGTCTCAAACGCAATTTTTGTTACGCTGGGTATCGGAATGTTGATAGTTGCCATCGCCAACTTAGTTCACTGGTCTGCGCTATACCAGATTGGTGTCATTGACCAGGTACTAATGGCCCCCGCTATCGGTGCCGCCGTTGCTCATCAGCTAAAGACCAATACATTGGTTATGTTTAGCTCGATGCTCGCAGCAATGGTTGGTGCCAACAACGTTTTCTTCACTGAAAAAACAATCAACGCCGTCACAGCGACAGGTCATTTGCTATCTCAGCCTACCGGGTCATCAATATTTATGATTGGACAACCAATTAGTGCTTTAGGTGGTGCTATTATCGCTACACTTATCGGAAAGCACCTATCGGGGAAAACACCATTGGATATGTTCTTAGTACCATTCTGTGCAACAATGCTGGGATCAATAATCGCGTTAGGCTTAGCTGCAATCACAACTCCTGCTCTAGTATGGATATCAAAAGTAATTGCAAAAAGCATGATTGTAAACCCAATCGTCGGATCAATTACCGTTGCGTTAGTCTGGTCAGTATTCTTAATGACGCCTGCATCGTCTGCAGCACTGGCGATAGCGGTTATGTTAGATCCGCTATCTTCTGGAGCGGCACTACTTGGGACGACCGCCCAATACGTATCATACACAGTAATGTCATTTAAAGTTAACCGTCCTGGTGCAAACATTGCCCAAGGACTAATTACCCCAAAGGTGCAATTCGGTAACATCACTAAGAATCCATATATTCTGATTCCTGGAATGGTTTCATCAGCGGTTGTCGCCCCTATTGGAACGTTATTATTCCATTTCTCCACGACATACAAACTAGCCGGTCTGGGAACCAACTCATTAATCGTTCCCCTCACTTTCGCTAGTCAAAGTCTATCCAAACTATCAATCTATGTTGTGCTAGGCATTGTGACGCCTTCAATTATCTCAGTAACAATCCTAAAGATATTAAAGGCGTGCCATAAGGTAAAAAACGATGATATGAAGATGCATATCGTATAAAACAAAACTAAAAAAGCACCGGTCAATTGACCAGTGCTTTTATTTTTTCTTTGTTTAAATAAATACTGCTAATACTAACACAGCAGCTAATCCCAAAATTACTGATAGCGCCATTGATCTTGTCCAATAAGCAATAATAAACACGATTAAGGCAGCTACTAGTTCAGGTGCTTTTCCTGATACCGATAAGGTATATGATGATGTGATACATAAGTCCTTAACAACCAATGAGGTAAATAGGGCAATAGGTATGTAACCCATCCATTCGTTAAACCACTTAGGAATCTTTCTTGTTCTAAAGAAAGCTAGTGGGACGAATCTAGGGATAAAAGCAACCACAAAACATAATATAATCAACCAAAAATGTTGAGTTGAATTCCATTCCATAGAATATCTCCTAATCCGTTTTTAAAGTTATTCAGTCTCTTCTTCATCAAACTTATCTTCAGGGGTACCCGCAGGGTTCTTAAATAAGCGAAGCAAGCGATTCTTCTTGTACTTTTCGTAATGGCTTCTAATCAGTGATTCAACGAAGAATCCAACGAATGAAGCTAGCAGAGTTGAAACGACTAATCCTAAAGTGGATTTCATCAATAACATGAATGCAATTGCCAATACAATGGTTAATAAAATAATTAACACCTTTAGTAATGACTTCATTTGCATAACGATCATATAAATAAATAATGCAGTTAGCGCAAAATGAACAACTGTTAGATTAATTGAAAGTGATGAGCCAACTAAACTACCAATTATGGTACTAATTGTCCATACAACCAAAGCATAGTGTTCAATTTGTAATGCATCTTGAGCGGTAAACTTCTTATCAGTGGATAGTTTCAAATAATTTACAGCGTATGTTTCATCATTTAATGAGACTGCAAATATCACAGTAAACCAAAATGACTTACCTTGTAAATATTTAGAAATACTGGATCCTAATAATGCATATCTTAACTCTAGGAAAAACATCATAATTACAATTGATAATAATGGTGAGTTAATAGTTAACATGGAGGCAATCAAGAATTGTGCACCACCAGAGAAAACCATTAATGATACTAAAGCTGTCAATAAAGTATTAAATCCAGCTGCATGAAGTAAAATACCACATGCAATTCCAATGGGAACGTAGCTAATATTCAAAGGCATTGCCGTCTTCAAGTTGGTTAGCCAACGCGGTTCATTTGGATTTGGTACTTGCTTTGTCAAATAATATTCCCCCGTTTAAAAACAATAGGTCTTAATTTTCAACGATTTGTAAACAGTCAGATAAAAATCAAACTTTACCTACTATTATAACGCAAAATAGTTTATTTTATCTAACTTATTTACATAATTTTAATAAAACATCATCATTTTATTAGCATAAACACAGCGAATATACTGTTTGTTCAACGTTCGCAATAAAAAAAGAGTTATCATTTTAATAACTCTTTTTTAGAATAAACTGGCAATCCATCTCCATGCTCTCACGAAAATGTTAGGTTTATCTCCATCATGATTAGCAATTAAATCAATACGATTGGACACGCCTTTCATATACTTCACATTGGAGACTTTAGCTGTGGCAATCTTGTCTCCCTTATCGAACCCCGCATCAACGCTTGATCCGTCAGCATATTCACCAGTTGACTTGATGTCTTTAATATTTATTTTTTGTTTCTTAGTTAACCAAACACCTTGAGTATTTGAAACGGCTAAATCAACCGAATCGTCCTTACCGTTTTCCACCTTAATCTTACCGGTATTTCTACCATCAGTGACGTTCTTAACAGTTTGACCATGAGATAACTTAACATAGTGATACTTTTCGTAAACATACTTCATAAGCTTTCTGGTTTGGATAAAACGAGCTGGATCGTATTGACCAGAGTTAGGAACTCCCATTACTACGGTGATAATACGGTGACCATTCTTAACCGCTGTTCCTGTAAAGCAAGCCTTAGCAGTATCGGATGTTCCTGTCTTTAGCCCATCGACCTTGATGTCAGGTAATTCTTGGCTTCTACCCTTAATCATCCAATTCCAATTTAACATTGTTTGACCGTCAAACTTGGTGGTATTAGCTGAAGTGGTTTTTAAAATATCTGGGTAGTATTTCAAAATCTTCATTGCTAATAGCGCCATGTCGCGAGCTGATAGCTTGTTTTCGGCATCAGATGATGCATCCTTAAAACCAAGCGATCCGACTTCACCGTTGGTTAAACCACAGGCAGTATATATCTTGGCATCGGTAATGCCAATCTTCTTAGCTTCCTTACGCATTAGCAAGGCAAACTTTTGGGTACTACCCGCTACACCGTATCCCAATGCCATAGTTGCGGCATTTTCAGAATAGATGGCGGTTTGATAAAGTTGTCTGATTGTGTATGAATGACCCAAACGTAATTTTACATTGGCGTAATTATGATCGACACTTAAATCATGAAGTGCCTTGTTAATCTTTACTTTGTCATCCCAATGAATCTTACCTTCTTTAATGTACTTTAAAGTAACGTATAAAGTTAACAACTTACTCATTGAAGCAGTTGGTAATGATTCATTGATGTTTTTAGCATACAACACTTGACCGGTTTGATAGTCAATCGCAATTGCTGACTTAGCGGTCAGTGTTAGTGGTTGGTTCGTACTTAATAACTTATCAACCTCTTGGCCTAATTTCTTACTGCGTTCAATTGCAACAGCCTTTGAAGTGTTGGAATCAGCAGTAGTTGTACTAGTTGTGGCCTTAGTTCTTTGAGCACTTGCTGTTAAAGGCATTGTAATGAATATAACTAATGCAATTAAAGCAATACTAAGCTTGGAAACAAGCTTACTTTGCATTATCGATAACCTCCTGTTGCCCTTCTTCATGTTTAGTTGGTGTTAACTTATCACCATGTTTGATTGGTAGATGGAGTGTAAACGTTGTTAATTCATCATTAGATGCCACTGAACAGTAACCACCATGGATATTAACAACTTCGTAGACGATTGCTAATCCAAGACCGGTTCCTCCAGTTGACTTGTTACGTGAGTTTTCGACACGGTAGAAACGATCAAAAACATGTTTAATGGATTCTTCTGGAATCTTTTCCCCATCATTAGAAACCTTGATTTCTAATTCCTTTTCATTGACACGGAAACCTTCAACATAAATGTTGTGACCGTCGTGACCGTACTTCAAGGCGTTATTGATTAAATTATTAACAGCTCGTGCCAAGTCGCTTGGACTACCATCAATCACTAACTTATCGAAGTTGGTCTTGCTATGCATTTGCATATCCTTTTCGGCCATTTCTAAATCAAATCCAGCAGCGATTTGGTCAATCATTGCCTTCATTTCAATCTTTCTAGTATTTAGCTTACTGTAATCTTTATCAGTGATTTTTGTGTATTCAAATAAATCATCGGCCAAAGTCTTCATTTGTCTAGCCTTTGAGTAGGCAATATGAACATACTTAGCCAAATCTTCTTCACTTGTGTATTGTTTGTTCTCAATCAAGCCTAAGTACCCAATGATGGAAGTCAAAGGTGTTCTAATATCATGTGAAACGTTTGAGATTAACTCATCCTTTGATTTTTCAGTCTTTAGTTCTTCAGACATTGAGTGAATAACGTTATTAACTAATACATTAATGCTTTCAACGATTCGTTGATCATCACCGATTAGCTTATATGGGATTGTGTAATCGAAATTACCATCCGCAATATAGTGCAAATCGTTAATAATATGTTGCTCTTGAATACGTTTATAATGCATGAACAAACGAATATACAACACAAACATATCCAATGCAGCAATCATAACTACAAATCCATTGCTCCAACTCCATAGTTGGATATGATTTCCTGCAATTAAAGAGTTACCAAAGCGGATTAACTGATTACGCCAATCCGGATGGGTTGTGTAATACACCTCCGTTGCAAAGAAAACCAAGAAATTAACTAACAATATAAACAAACTAGTTAGAATAGCATCAGTAACTAATCCAATTCGTTCCTTATGTGTTAACTTAATTGATTTACTATTATTCTTCATTGATTCTGTATCCTACTCCCCAGACAGTTTCGATAATCTTCTTACCGTCTGTAGCTTCTTCTAGCTTATCACGTAAGTGACTCACGTGGACCATAACGGTCTTAGCAGAAATAATACTTTCTTGACGCCATACTCGTTCAAATATTTCATTGGCAGAGTATACACGACCTGGATGACTTGCTAATAGGTATAAAATACCGAATTCAATTGCAGTTAATTGAATGGACTTGCCATCACTAGTCTTAACTTCGTGAGATTCACGGTTAATAGTCAAAGTAGCAACGTTTAGCACTTCAGGTTCCCCTACGACAACCTTATCAGTGTATCTTCTTAAAATTGAGTGCATTCGAGCCATTACTTCAAGTGGATTAAATGGTTTTGTTATGTAGTCATCAGCACCACCAACAAGTCCTTCAATCTTATCAATGTCTTCTGTCTTTGCAGATAGAATCATGATTGGTAAACTAATTTCTCTTCTTACTCGTTTTAATACTTCAAAACCAGACATTTTTGGCATCATAATATCTAGAATCATAAGTCCAATGTCACTATTTTTTCTTAATTCAGTTAGGGCGGCTTCCCCGTCATTTACAATGACTGTTTCGTATCCTTCGTTTCGTATGTAAATCTTTAATAATTCAGCAATTTCTTGATCGTCGTCTACTACTAAAACTTTCATTTAGACGCCTTCTTTCTTTTTGTTTATATAGTTTAATATTAACACACTATAAGGATTTGTTATATAAATGTAAATAAAAAAGACGCTATTTTTTTAGCGTCTTTTAATGTTTTTAATATTTTATTTATAATTTGGCGCATCCTTTGTGATTTGAACATCATGAGGATGTGATTCAATCAATCCTGCGCTAGTAATTTGAACAAATTGAGCATCGTCATTCATTGTTTGAATATCTTTTGATCCAGTGTATCCCATGGCAGATCTTAAACCACCAACCATTTGGAATACAACATCTTTAGCTGAACCCTTATATTCAACACGAGCTTCGATACCTTCTGGAACTAGCTTGTTGGCTTCGTTTACTTCACCTTGGAAGTAACGGTCAGCTGAACCATGTTGCATGGCTCCAACGCTTCCCATTCCACGGTATGCTTTATACTTAATTCCATTTTCTTCGAAAATTTCACCAGGAGCTTCGTCAGTCCCTGATAACATGCTTCCAAGCATTACGGCGTTACCACCGGCAGCAATTGCCTTAGCAGCATCACCTGAGTACTTGATACCACCGTCGGCGATGATTGGCTTGCCCCATTTTCTTGCAACTTCAGCTGCATCATATACAGCAGTTAGTTGAGGAACACCAACACCAGCGATAATTCTAGTGGTACAAATTGAACCAGGGCCAATACCAACTTTAACTACGTCAACACCTGCTTCGAATAAATCGTTAGTTGCTTGTCCTGTAGCAACGTTACCAGCGATGATTGTCTTGTCAGCATACTTAGCTTTGATTTCTTTTACTTTTCTGATAACTCCTGCAGAGTGACCATGAGCAGTATCAATAATAATAGCGTCAGCACCAGCTGCAAACAAAGCTTCCACACGCTTGAATGTATCTGATGTAACACCAACAGCAGCGGCACATAATAAATGGTTATTAGCATCAACTGCTGCGTTAGGGGTTTTGTCGGTCTTTTCTACTGCTTTGACCTTCTTAACTTCTGCGGCTTGATCATCGATAATCATGTTCTTGTGAATTACACCTAATCCACCAACTTCAGCCATGGCAATCGCCATATCTGAGGTTGTAACAGTATCCATACTTGCACTTAAAAATGGTACGTTTAGCTTAACATCATCTGATAAACGAACTGAAGTATCCACATCATTAGGTAAAACGTGACTTTCTGCTGGAATAAGCAATACGTCATCGAATGTTAATCCCTTTTTGGCAAACTTTGTGTTCCAATTATCCATAATCATAAAACCCCTATCTATTTATTTTTTAATGTCTAATATACAAAAAATGCCAGAGAAAATCAAATTTAATTTTCACTGACATTTATTTTTATCTTCTATTTGGTGTTCTAGGTGTCATCACATTAACTGTAATTTCGTAATTTTTGTGAATCCAGAACGCTGCGAATGCTGAGATTGCAGCTAAAATAAAGTTAACAATTGGTGATACGGCGATGTTAATTCCTGCTTGCGGAATTGAAACAATTACCATGAACGCACCAATCCACACAATTACTGATAGGATTAGTAAACCAAAGCGCACTAGGCCACTGTATTTGTGCTTAACGTTTCCGTCCAATAATCTAGTCATAATTGGCATAAAGATACCAAATACTAGAGAAATCAATATAAGTGATAAGATTCCGACTGATTGCTTGTCCTTAGCGTTAGTTTGAATCATCAAAGTGATTCCATATAGCAAGTTAAAGATCACGAAGAAGAACAATGCGTTAAAGATTGCATTAGGCGCAAAGTTATCCATCATTGAAATCTTCTTCTTTGGTGGGTTCATAATGAAGTTAATACGTTCTTCAACAGTACCGTATAAATTACGCGCAGTTGCACCGTGTTTTTGTTCAACTAGTAATTCATCCTTCATTTGGTTAACAATTTCGACCTTACGTTCATCTGATAGCTTGGTCTTCTTTAACTCTTTGTTAAATCTAAACATGTAATCTGAATTACGTTTAGTCAAACCAATCCCATCAAATTGTTGACGAGTCTTTTGTTCTGCTTCATGTCTGTTTTGTTGTACATGAGCATTTCTCTTTTCAGTCATTGATGTCGTCCTTTCCGATTAAACGTTGAATCTGAAGTTTACAATGTCACCGTCTTGCATAACATAATCTTTACCTTCAACACGTAGCTTACCAGCTTCCTTAACGGCTTGTTCGCTACCTAGCTTGTCTAGGTCGTCAAATGCCATTACTTCGGCTCTGATGAATCCACGTTCGAAGTCTGAGTGAATAATTCCGGCAGCTTGAGGAGCCTTGGTACCCTTTAGGTAAGTCCAAGCCTTAGTTTCCTTACCACCAGCAGTGAAGAATGTTTCTAGGCCTAATAGGTTGTATGAAGCACGAATTAGCTTGTTTAGACCTGGTTCAGTAACACCTTCAGCTTCTAGGAAAGTAGCTTTGTCTTCGTCATCTAATTCAGCAATTTCTTCTTCAGTTTCAGCAGCAATACCGATTGCTTGAGCGTTTTCCTTAGCAGCGTATTCCTTAACTAGTTGGAAGTACTTTGAGCCTTCTGGATCAGCCATGTCATCTTCTGAGATGTTAGCAACATATAGCACTGGTTTTGAAGTTAATAGGAATAATCCCTTAACGATTTTTTGTTCATCTTCATCAAAGTCGATTGAACGCACTGGTTTACCAGCTTCTAGGACTGGCTTAATCTTTTCTAGGACAGCTAATTCGGCAAGCGCATCTTCGTCCTTACCCTTAGCAGCCTTTTGAACACGACCTAAACGCTTAATAACTGCATCTAAATCAGAGATACCTAGTTCTAAGTTGATTGTTTCGATATCAGCGATTGGATCAACTTTACCAGTAACGTGGGTAATGTTGTCATCGTCAAAAGAACGAACAACGTGAACGATAGCGTCCACCTGTCTGATGTTTTCTAGGAACTTGTTACCAAGACCTTCACCCTTACTTGCACCCTTAACGATACCGGCAATATCGGTAAATTCGAAGGTAGTAGGCACAATCTTCTTAGCTGGAATTAGTTCTTGAATTCGATCAAGTCTGTCATCTGGTACTTCCACCATCCCTACGTTTGGGTCGATTGTGGCAAATGGGTAGTTAGCCATTTCCGCACCAGCTTTAGTAATCGCATTAAATAATGTAGATTTACCAACGTTTGGTAAACCAACAATTCCTGCTGTTAATGACATATTAATAATTCACTCTTTTCTTTAGATTTAATCTTCTTGTGTACTTTGAATTACTTTTTTCATTTTCTTTTCGAATTCGCGACGTGGAAGCATAACCACATGGCCGCACTTTTGACATTCAATTTTAATGTCTGCACCCATTCGAATAATCTTCCAACTATTCTCACCACATGGGTGGGCTTTCTTCATCATGACAACATCATTTAATGAATACATATTGAGCACTCCTTTTAGTCTAAGTTAATATCTAAAATTTGCAAAATGCGGTTTAAATCATCATCTGATGCGTAACTAATTTCAATCTTACCTGTACCCTTCTTAGAACGGTTATTTGAGATTGAAACGGATGTTTGGAATTTGTCTTGTAGTTCATTTTCAGAAGCACGCAAGAATGGTGACTTCTTAGTTGAACGACGTGGTTTCTTTTTCTTCTTAGGTGATGAACTTAGGTTTTCAATTTCCTTTTCAAGTTGGCGAACGGTCATAGTTTGTTCATACGCCTTCTTGGCCAATTTGATTAGTTCATCCTTCTTCTTAACTGATAGTAATGTTCTTGCTTGTCCCATTGAAAGTTGGTTCTTAGTAAGCATGTCCTTTACTTCAGTTGGTAAACCTAATAGACGTAGGTAGTTAGCGATGTATGGACGTGATTTACCTAAACGTTTTGATACTTCGGCTTGAGTGATGTCTAGCTTAGTCATCAAAGTGTTGTAAGCTTCAGCTTCTTCGATTGGATTTAAGTCCTCTCTTTGAAGGTTTTCCATCACGGCGATTTCCATCATTTGTTCATCAGAAGCATCACGAACAATTGCTGGAATCTTTTCCTTACCTGCCATGCGTGAAGCACGGTAACGTCTTTCACCAGCAAGAATTTCGTATTCGTCCTTGCTGCCGCTAGTCTTTCTTACAATGATTGGTTGGAATACCCCAGATTTTTCAATCGAACGGGTTAAATCTTTAAGTGCATTTGTATCGAAATGCGTTCTTGGTTGGAAAGGATTTGGAGATAACTTGGTTAGCTCTAATTCCAATACATCTTCTGAGTTGGCGTCGATATCATTATCAGCAAACAATGCTTGAATGCCTCGACCTAGTCCTTTGTTATTCACCATGAGCAGCTAACACTTCCTTTGCAAATTGCATGTATAATTCTGAACCCTTTGAATTTGGATCATAATCAATGATTGGTAATCCGTAACTTGGGGCTTCTGATAAACGCACATTTCTAGTAATGATTGTGTCGTAAACCTTGTCACCAAAGTACTTACGAACCTCATCGTTAACTTGTTGACCTAACTTAGTACGTGAGTCATACATGGTAAGTAGAACCCCTTCAACGTCTAGGTCTGGGTTAAAGTGCTTCTTAACTAATTGAACAGTGTTTAATAGTTGGCTTAGACCTTCTAGTGCGTAGTATTCGGTTTGCACTGGAATTAAGATTGAATCACTGGCAGTAAATGCGTTCACAGTGATTAATCCTAATGAAGGTGGACAGTCAACTAGCACGTAATCGTATTGATCTGAGACTGATTTTAGGGCATTTAATAAACGTGTTTCTCTCGCCATTTGAGGAGTTAATTCAATGTCTGCCCCTGATAGTTGAATTGTTGCTGGTACAATGTCTAAACCTTCATGTTTTGAAGGAATAATGGCTTCTGAGATTGGTTCTTCATTAACCAAGATATCGTAAATATCTTTTTGGATGTCGGATTTTTGAATACCTACTCCTGAAGTTGCATTTCCTTGGGCATCAGCATCAATTAGTAATACCTTTTTACCCATTGTTGCAAGGTCTGCACCTAGGTTAACGGAAGTGGTAGTCTTACCAACTCCACCCTTTTGATTAGCTAATGATATAACGTGTCCCATTAAAACCCCTCCTCTAGTCTACTTATTACTTGAACCAATTGGTTTCTTGTTCGGTGTACCCGCTTTTCTTGGGTATTGTTTTGGTGTGTTCTTCACTTTTTCTAACACTACCATGTTACGTGGATCATTTGAGACCGGAAGATTGAACTCATCATCGGAAATCATCTTACCACCTAGAGTAGTAATCGCGCTTTTTCCATCTGATAGTTCATCCTTTGCCTTAGATGCCTTTAGTGCAATCATTCGTCCGCCAACCTTAACTAGTGGCAAACAAAATTCTGCAAGCACACTCATTCGAGCAACTGCACGTGCGGTTGCAATATCAAATGATTCACGGTATTGAGATTTTTTACCACCAAATTCTTCTGCTCGGGCATGGTGTAATTCAACGTTAGTTAGTCCTAATTTAGTAATTAATTCATCCAAGAAGTTGATCCGTTTGTTCAATGAATCAATGATGGTGACCTTTAAGTTAGGAAAAACAATTTTTAACGGAATGGATGGGAAACCGGCACCGGCTCCAACATCACATAGGGTTAATTCTTCGGTTCTCAAGTCTTCTGCAAAGAATGCAGGAGTAATTGAATCAAAGAAATGCTTTAAATATACTTCATCCCTATCAACAATGGTTGTCAGGTTAACGTGTTCGTTAGTGGAAACTAACAACTCGTAGTAATCGGCAAATTGTTGCATTTGGTGGTCAGTCAATTCGATATTGTGTTTTGCTAATTGACTCTTGAATTCTTCTGGATTCATGCAAATCCTCCTATTGTGAAACATGATTGTTTCACATCTATCTATACTTTAACTGATATTAATCTTTTTTACAATCATGAAACATATACTTCTCCATTATAACCAAAATTAGGCTAATTCGTCACTAGATTATCAAAAAAATACATATAAAAAGACGATCATTCGATCGTCTTTTTATAGCATTGCTGTCATTATCAAATTGATAAAAAACAACCCACTTAAAATATAGTTAATTGTACTAATTGATTTAATTTGGCCATTGAAGATTTTCACGATTGGATAAGCAACGAATCCGAATGCTAATCCAATTGAGATGCTCCCGGTCAACGGAATCAATACAACGATTAGGAAAGCTGGGAACCATTCGGCAAAATCATCCATATTAATCGTCTTTAAGTTTGATAACATCAAAGCTCCCGTAATGATGATTACCGGAGCAATCGCAGCTTGTGGTACTAAGTCCAAAAAGCTGATGAAAAATGTTGAAAGTAAAAACATGATTCCAGCGGTAATCGACATGATTCCGGTTCTTGCCCCTAGTTGAAAACCAGCCACACTTTCGGCAGCCGATACGGTTGGACTAGTTCCTAAGATGCTGGAAATGATTCCGGTAATTGAAACACTTCTGAATGTTTTTTTAAACTTCTTCATGTCCGGTAATATTCCGGCATTTAATCCCATCGATTCAAACACCAAGATCATTGTCATTGAAAATGATGCCATGATAAATGGTGTCGTCCAGACGTTTTTAAAACTAAAGTCAAACAATGATTTGTGGTATTGCAAGATATCAATCAAGTGCGTGGTTTTAACCCCACTGTCATGAATGTGGAAGATAATTCCAACAATTGTAGTAATCACAATTCCGATGAAGAAGTTTCCCTTCACATTCTTAATGTATAGAACAATTGTTAAAATCAAACCAAAAATGGCTAGTAACAACGATGGATTCTTAAATGATCCAATCGTTAATAATGAATTCTTCCCTTGTTGAATCAAATCGGCCTTTTGAAGGCCAATCTCAACTAAAAATAAACCAATTCCGGCGGTGATTGCTGACTTCAATGAATCGGGAATACCACCCTGTAATATGTCCGTGAAGCGGCTAAATGCGATTAATGCAAACGCAATCGTCGATACCAATGAAACGGTCAACGCTTCTTGATATGACAATCCCATGTTCAACACCATCGTGTAGGTGAAGAACGCATTGACACCCATCCCCGGAGTAATCACTACTGGTGAATTCGCATAGAATCCCATGATAAAGCAACCGATGACGGAACTAATAATTGTCGCAAAGACGGTCTGGTGAACATCCATCCCCGCATCCGCTAGTATCATTGGGTTAACCACCAAGATATACGAAATCGCGAAGAATCCGGTAATCCCCCCTAAGACCTCTGTCTTAAAAATTTCTTCGTCCCTTAAAACGTCTAAAAGAGACAGCGCGGCTGTCTCTTTTTTTGACGTTTTGTTCAAATTATTACTCATTAAACAAAATCCTTAATCTATATATATTATGTTTCTATTTTACCATACAAATAGACCAACGATTCCTGCAGATAGTAGTGAAACTAAAATTCCTGATAGAATCATGTAACCTACACTCTTTGAAATAGCGTTGTTTACTTCACGGTTAACGATACCCTTGAATGCACCGATAATCATTCCTACTGTAGAAAGGTTAGCAAATGAAGTTAGGAAGACAGTTAATTGTGCACGGTAGTGAGGAGCGTATGAACCGATGTGTGATGATACTCTACCCATAACAACGAATTCGTTAGTTACCAGCTTAGTACCCATGTTTTGTGCAAAGTCAAAAGCAGTATGCACGTCAGAACCCATTAACCAAGCGAATGGGAACATGATGATTCCTAAGATGTGTTCTAGGGATAAACTAGGATTGATTGCACCTAAAATCTTATCGATTAATGCGGCTAAAGCAACGAATGCGATAACGTTTGCAGTAATGATTAAGATTAATTTACCAGCACCTAGGATTGAGTCACCCAAGAATGAGAAGAATGGTTCTTTCTTAGCTTCTTCTGCGTTTTCAGGATGTTCACCAACGGCAACTTCAGCAGTTTCTGAAGAACTACCTAACTTAGCGATAGTGTCTTCTTCTGGGCTAACTGAAGTTGGCATTAAAATACTAGTTACAATAACAGCATTTAAGATGTTCAATGGAACGGCAGTCAATACGTATTGACCTGGAACCATTTGAGTGTATGCGCCAAGAATTGAGGCAGTCACACATGACATTGACATCATGGCAATGACAACATTTCTTACTGCTGAGATTTGTTTTAATTGTAGAGTTGAAACAGCAAGTGCTTCAGTGTTACCTAAAAACATCATTTCAACAGCGAAGAATGATTCAAACTTAGGTTGGCCAGTTATGTATGCCAAACCTTTACCTACCCATTTGATGATCCAAGGTAGGATTCCAATGTAAGTTAAGATATCAAACACTGGAACGATTAATAAAATTGGTAGAAGTGCTGAAGTTACAAAGTCCATTGACTTAACGTGAACCCAATTAGGTAGAGCAAAAGCAATACCTTGGTAGGCTACTTCAACTAATGCTGAGAAACCATTGGCAGCGGCTTCAACAGCAGCACGACCCCATGCAAATTGTGTTAAACAGTAAGCGATTACTAGGTTTAACACTAAAACAGTAATTACTGAACGCCATTTAATTTCTTTCTTGTTCTTTGAAAAAATAAATGCAATCCCTAGGAAAACAATAATTCCTAAAATATTAACTAACAAATACATAAAATTTCTAATCCTTTCTCTGCGACAAAAAATATAGTGACAAATAGCTTATTTTAGTTGCGCAACACCCCTTTCAATTTTGATTAATTACATAACTTCATTGATAAAGTTTGGTTTAGTAATTTCCCCATCGTCTAAATCAAAGAACGCAACGATTGCGTTAGCAACCGCCCCTAATGAACGCTTAATTCCTAATGACTTACCTTCATCCTTATTTGGATTAAAGACGATTAGTGGTAAGTATTCACGCGTAATTCGATTATCTCTGGTTGGATCAATGGCATATGAGGATGTGATTAGTAGTAAATCATTATCCCTTAGTCGTTCTAAGACCTTACCGATTGTTTCATCTAACACATTTAGTTGCTTAGCATACCCGACACTGTCATCCATTCTGGCGAAGTGTCTTAACTCTGGTAACTGACAGTAAATTAACCCGCTCTTTTGGGTCCTCATTTTAGATGACAATTCAATAAAAGCTTTGCCATCATCAGGGACTTGGACCATTGAAATATCGTCCTGTTTTTCCCAATAATAAGCAAAGCTTGAAATAATTGAAACACTATGTTGTTTTTCTGCTAACAAGTCCATTACAGAAGCTGTACGGACACCAGCAGTGTAGTCAAACATCTCACGAAATGAGGCACTACCCCTGTTGCTGTCAACAGTGGTAACCATTTTCCCAAAGAAGCCACGAGGAGCGTCAACTTGTGGAATTGATTTAATCTCGTTGTCCCAGCGAACATTGCCAAGACCTAGGTTAATTAAATTAGAAACATTTAGCCCCTTATCAGCGATATGGCCTAATGTGTCGGCACCAATAGAATCAAAGCGATTGGCATCGGGAGCTTCGCCTAAACCAAGTGAAGCAATATCCAAAACAATCATTCTTTTGTGTGTCATTGTGTGCCCTCCTAATTTTATTTATTAACAAATGAGTATATCATAAATGGCAATTGTGTCAATAAAAAAAGGCGCGGATGATGTGCACCCCAAAAGTTGTACATTATTATATTGTTTTTCCTAGGCGGAAAGTTTCCGGTATTGAACCGGTGACTTTCCGCCTAGTTTTGTTTTAATACGATGATTATTGTAATAATCAATCCA